>NZ_BPIM01000001.1:1500000-1692500 GCF_026004115.1 Meiothermus sp. | reverse complement strand
TATCGCTTGCACAATAGATAGCGTCCAGGATGGACTTCCTTCCCTTATCTACTACCCCTTTGTCATGATCCTCGCGCCAGCCTTCGTATTGGGGCGCAACGAGAAGAATATCAAAGGTGTTTGGATGTGTCAATAGGGGGGACGTCCTGGTATCACGAAGATAACCCCAACTGGATAGGATAGAAGCTATGAAGCAGAACATTACCGTCGAAGCAGCCCTTGAGATTGTATTGCAACAGGCCAAACCCCTGGAAAGCATTGAGCTGTTGCCCCTGACCGCTGCTTACGGCGGCATTTTGGGCGCAGAACTAAGCGCTAAGGTTAACCACCCCTACACCGACGATACGGCAGTAGACGGCTATGCCTGCCTCGAGGCCGACACCAGGGGCGCCTCGTTGGGCAACCCGGTCAAGCTCAAAGTGGTCGGTCAATCGCCCGCTGGCAAACCATTCACCGGAAAGCTGGAGCCCGGAGAAGCCGTGCAGGTTTTTACCGGCACCCCCATACCCAAAGGGGCCAATGCGGTGATTCGGGTGGAAGACACCCTGCGGGAGGGCGATTATGTCTGGCTGATGAAACCGGCCTCGGCTGCCGACATTCGCCGCAAGGGCGACGACCTGGTGCTGGGGCAGACGTATTTGCACAAGGGCGATTTAGTCACCCCCGGCCGGGTGGGGCTGGCAGCGGCCATGGGCTACGACCAGCTGCCGGTGGTTCGGCGGCCCAGGGTGGGTATTCTGTCCACCGGCGACGAGGTGGTCGAGCCAGGGGAGCCACTACCCTATGGTGGGGTCTACAACTCCAATAGCTACTCGGTGGCGGGCCTGGTATTGGAGGCAGGCGGTGAGCCCGTCATCTTACCCAAAGCATCGGACAGTGTAGAGGGAGTTCGCGCCCAGCTACAGCGGGCTGGCAAACTTGACCTGCTCCTCACGACGGGTGGGGTTTCGATGGGCGAGTACGACATCGTGCGGCAGATGCTGGAGCGCGAAGGTGAGATCCATTTCTGGAAGGTCAAGTTGCAGCCGGGGGGCCCCTTGCTCTTTGCGACCTGGAACGGGCTACCCCTGATGGGCCTGCCGGGCAATCCGGTCTCGGCGATGGTGACGTTTTTGCTCTTCGGGCGGCCTTTTCTGTTCAAGCTGTTGGGGCGCACCGATGCGCCTTACAGCCTGGTGAGGGCTGTGGCCGATACCCCTTTCGAGGCCAACCCCACCCGGCGGGCCTACCGGCGGGCCGTGCTGCGCTGGGAAAACGACCGCTACCGCGTGGCAAGCACCGGCAACCAGTCCAGCGGCGTGCTGAACTCGATGGCGGTGGGGAATGCGCTGGTGGTGCTCGAGGCCGGCCTTTCGGCACAGCCTGGCGATTCGGTAGATGTAATTCCCTTTCCGGGGGCTTCTTAGGGCCGGGGGGCTTCTAGTGGCTACAGTCGGTACACCACCAGATTCACCGGCAGATACGAGCCGGAAGCCGGTATGAGCTCGATGGTGACCTGATCATTCTGGGTTTCGCGGAAGAAAATCAGGGGGTTGTCCGGACGCAAAAGCACCCCGTTGGACGGCACAGGCTGCAAGAGGCCGTTGACCCGGATGGCCCCCACATAAGCCCCTCCGCGGGGAGAGAAAGCGCCCACCGTGTTGAGTGCCCCGTCCAGCACAACCCGGTAGGTGAGGCCGTAGTGGCCCCGCAGGCGCACGGGCTGGCCCGTGAGGGCATCCATGCCGGCAGGCGTCGGGTCAAAAACCCCATCGCCAATCACGATGCGGCCCACCGTGCCTTCCAGTCGCACCCGCAGGGTACGCAGCGCCGATGGAAAAGTACCGCGCACATGGGTGCCATCGGGCTCGAGGTTGGGCAGCAAGGGCAGCAGAGAAGCCAGCCCCTCATTGCTGAGCGCAGGCAACAGGCTCTCCTCGATCATCGCTACCGTCAGGTTGACCTGACCACTGGCCTGGAGATCGGCCATCAGATTGAGGCCCTGGCCGGCAGCCAGCAAGTCCGATCGGTAGAGCGCTACCGTCTGGCCGGGCTCAAGGCGCACCTGCTCGCCTGCCTGGGCCAGCAAGAAGTCCATGAGACTCGCCTGCCCCAGCACCGCCACTACCCGGGTAGCCGCCGTCTCGCCCAGCCGCTCGACCTTAAGGTGAACCGGTACCACGTCCACGTTGCTCACTAGCACCACCAGCCGGGCCGGAGTCGGGAGGGCGTTCTGGTGATAGGCCAGGAGGCGGGCCGAACCGCTTACCGCGTCGGCATAAAGCACCCCCGAGCGCGCAACCTGCTCAGGGGAGTTGGAGACCAGCAGGGGTACGTCCCCGTCCTGCCTATCGGTCGCGAGAACCGGATAGCTCAGTATCTCGGGGTCGAGAAAGAGGCGCCCTACACTGTAAAAGCGCAGGGCATAATCGCGCGCACTGTACATAACCTCGGGCCGCACTACGATGCGCCGGGAAAAAGGCTCGCTGCTGCGCCCTGCGCGGTTGGTAACCACCAGGGTAATCAGTTTCTCGCCAGGGGTGAAGTAGGCTTCTTCGCGTCCGGTAAAGCTCAGGGAAAGCGGCTGTCCGTCAGGGTCATAGGAGTACTCGATGATACGCACCGGCTCCCCGATTTTGTACTCCTGCTTGTCGGTAGCAAAACGCGCAACCGGACGGGTGGTGTCCCGCGCAATGGCACCGTGGATATAGGTCAGGGTGAGCACGCGCTGTAGCGGATCGAACACCACCGCAGCCCCCAGGGCCGCTTCCAGGGTGCGGGCCGAAACGAACATCACCCCATCCTGCAACTGCCCCACCTCATTCAAACCCAGAGGTCGTCCCTCCAGGCGGGCCTGGCCCAAAGCGGGATAAAGTTCCAGCTTGCCCAGCCGCACCCCCTGGGTGCCATGGTTCAGGTTCTCCAGGCTGACCCCCAGTACCCGGGCCACCTCCCGCACCGGAATAAGGGCCCGCCCCTCCACCACACGGGCAGGGGGGTTCAGGGTGATGGGCGAACCATTGAGGTAGGCCAGCCCCCCCTCGAAGTCCAGTACCAACTGACGGGTGGCAAGCTGCTGCGCAGAAGCAGCGACAGCAATCCACAAAAGCAACACAAACCAGCGCACAATCACCTCGAGGGCCAAGGATAGCAGAAGCCGTGTGAAGAAGTATCCTAAAGCCCCGAAGCTGATAGCCCAAAAATTGGTAATAGTCCGATTTTTAGCAATATTCATACGCTTTGGGCCTTTGGCTTCGGGCTTTCAACCAATAACCCTTGACAAAACCCACGCCATCCCCCACACTGCAAGGGTTGCGCTTACTTTCCCGCAGGGTGCGGCCAAGCGCATGGTTCAACAAAGCCGTACATCCTATACCTCGGTACAGTTTGGACATTCGGTTCTTTCTGGGATGAGCGGCTCGAACCCTACAGGGTTGGATTCGCCTCGAAGGCTTTTCAGCCCACCACCCAAAAAGGACGTTTAAAACATGGAGTTTTCTGCATTTACGTTAAGATCTGAAGTTGCCAGGGCCCTCGAGGCCAAAGGTTTTACCACCGCCACCCCCATCCAGGCTGCGGCCATCCCACTGGCCCTGGAGGGCAAGGACGTACTGGGCCAGGCCCGCACCGGCACCGGCAAAACCCTGGCTTTTGGTATCCCCATCGCCCATCGGCTGGATGCCGCCCGTGAGCGCGGACGCGCCCCCCGGGCCTTTGTCCTCACCCCCACCCGCGAGCTGGCCCTTCAAGTCGCCAAGGAACTCGAGTGGCTGGCGCCGCACCTGAGCATAACGCCCATCTACGGCGGCACCGGCTACGGCAAGCAGGCCGAAGCCCTCAAACGCGGCACCGACGTGGTAGTAGCTACCCCAGGGCGGGCCATCGACTATATGGAGCAGCGCGTTCTCGAGCTATCCAGGGTCGAGATTGTGGTGCTCGACGAAGCCGATGAGATGCTCTCGATGGGCTTTGAGGAAGCGGTCGAGCAATTGCTGGAGGCCACGCCTGCCACCCGGCAGACCCTGTTGTTCTCGGCTACTCTACCCACCTGGGCGCGTCGCCTTTCGGAGCGCTTTCAACGGGGGGCTACCCTTATCAATGTCATCAAAGACGAGGCCATCTCCTATGAGGAAGTCGCTATTCAGGCCCCCATCCATGGCCGCATCTCGGTGCTCTCGGATCTGCTCTTTGCCTATGCACCCGAGCGCACCATCGTCTTTACGAGTACCAAGGCCGAGTGCAACGACCTGGCCCTGGGCCTGGAAAGCCGGGCCCACAGCGCGGCCCCCATTCACGGCGACATGGGCCAGATTGACCGCGAGCGCGTAATGGAGCGCTTCCGCAGCGGGGCCGTAAGCGTGTTGGTCGCCACCGACGTGGCCGCCCGGGGGCTCGACATCCCCGAGGTCGATCTGGTAGTACACTACCGCCTGCCGGATCAAAGCGAATCTTATCTGCACCGCTCGGGTCGTACTGGGCGGGCGGGGCGCTCGGGCAAGGTTGTAATTCTGTATGGCCCCCGCGATAAGCGCGAACTGGAGACCCTCGAGCGCGAGGTCAAACGCAGCTTCAAGCGGGTCAACCCCCCCACCCCCGAAGAGGTCATGGAGGCCAAGTGGGCCGTGCTGGCCCGCCGGATTGCCAGGCAGCCCGAGGCCGACAAGAAGCTCTGGCGCGAACAGGCCGAGCGCCTGATTGCCGAAGGGGGCGTGGACGCGGTAGCCGGCATGCTGGCTTTAGTTCTGGGCGGAGCCCCCACCCCCAAGAGCCTGATTACCGGCGAGGAGAACTGGGTCACCCTCAAGCTATCAGGCTCGCGCCTCAGCGTGAACCGTGTGGTTGCAGTGCTGAAAGGCGCGGGCGCAGGCGAGATCGGGCGCATTCGCCTGGACGGCGAGCTGGCCGCTTATGTGGATATCCGGCCCGAAGATGTGAGCAAGCTCGACCATTCGGCGCTACGCGACCTGCGCCTGATGAAAGCCACCGAGGTGCCTGCGGAGTCCCGGCTGCCCGAACGCCAGGGCTCTGGCCGTAGCCAGGGCCGTTCTCAGGGCAACCGCACCGGTGGAGGACAGCGCCGCAATCAGAGCGAGCGCCGTTTCGAAGGGTTTGAAGACCGCCTCGAGGGCGAACGCAGGCGCGTGGTGTACCGGTAAATAAAACACAATGCGGAGCCCCCTCGCTCGAGGGGGCTTTTTCATTCAGGCTTGCAAGCGCGGACGACGCTTTCTGGTGAGTAGCCAGATACCCGCTCCCAGGAGCAGGAGGGGTAGCCCCCACTGGAGCAAAAACCCCAGCAGGCCCGCCGCCACCCCCAGGGCGCTGCCCACCACCCCCAGCACCAGGCCCAGAACCAGCAACACCAACAGCAGGGGGAACAGCACCACACCCAGCACTGCCAGTACCGGCAGGGCCGCAATCGCCAGCACCCCCCCCAGAATGGGCCCCAACCAACCCGTGAGCAGCAGCACCGCCAGAATGACCAGCGACCACCCGAGGAATTCCATGCCTCGAGGGTAACGCGTTCTGGGGTGGGGGTCGTAAGGAGGGTCACGATTGCTGCACCTCGCCCGCCAATCCGTTGCTGGCGGAACCTTTCAACGATGACCGGCGATAATAGCAGTCCCACCGAAATCCACAAACTGATTACCAACGGTGCAGACGTCTATATAACGCTCACATAACGCTGGGTTGACTATATTGCCCTCAAAGGAGCGACCATGAACGGAAAGAACCTCAAATAATTCGTTTTGGGTGCAGCTATCGTGGCAGCGGGCTTGAGCGCGTTGGCAGTGACAATTCCCAACAGTTTTTCGGCAGGGCAGGTCATTAGTGCGGCAGCCTTGAACGCCAATTTCACAGCTCTGAAGACCGCCGTGGACGCCCTCGAGGCCAAACCCACCACCGAGCTGTTGCGAAGCACAGCAATTGCAGTGTCCTGCGAAACCGTTGCAGCCTTCACAAACACCTACACCAAAATCGCAGACCTGGGAACCTTCGACAAGCAAGACGCAAACTCAACCATCGAACTGACCTTCACCGGTCGGCTGTACGTCCAGTCCCTAACCAGCTCAAATGGGGCCATTTTCGAGTTACGGGTCGACAACAACCCCACAGCCACCGGGAGAATCCGCGCCCTGGTGCGCAGCAATGAAGTCGGGGGGACAGGGGTCAACGCAGCAATGAACGGTGTGGTGACGGGCCTGCCGACAGGTACCCACACCGTAAGCATTTGGGTAATGGCTACCAACAACGGCTCAGGGACCGAAGCTTTTACCAATCCCGGATGCTTTGGTACTGCACAGGTTCTGGTAAAGGAAATGCGCTAAAAGCTTCCTCTAGAACAGCGGTTGCTAACCTGCCTACAACTCCTCATCGCCCTGCCCCAAGCCTTGCTTGCGGAAGCGGGCGATTATCACAGGCGCGAACAGCGAGAGCGCAGCCAGTATCCACAGCGCTATGGCAATGGGGCTGCTAAACAGGTAACCCACGTCCCCGTTGCTGATGGTCATGGCCCGCCGCAGGTTAATTTCCATCAGGTAGCCCAGCACCAGGCCCAACAGCACCGGGGCCAGGGGAAACTCGAGCTTGCGCATCAGGTAGCCCACCAGGCCAAACACCGCCATCAGAAGCAGGTCGAAGGGGTTGTTGTTGACCGCATAGACCCCAATAAAGCTAATGGCCAGCACCGCCGGAATCAAAAACCAGGCCGGCACCGCCAGAAGCCGCACAAAAAGGCCCACCAAAGGCAGGTTCAAGAGCAGCAGCACCGCGTTGCCCACGTACATCGAGGCAATCAGGCCCCAGACCACCTCGGGGTTCTTCTGGAACATCTGCGGCCCCGGCGTGACCCCCAGGCTGATCAGGGCCCCCAGCATGATGGCGGTGGTGCCGCTGCCGGGCAGGCCCAGGGTCAGGAGGGGAATCATGGCCCCGCCTGCGGCGGCATTGTTGGCCGACTCGGGCGCCGCCACCCCACGCAGGTCGCCCTCGCCAAAGCGGGCTCTGGCGCCCAGCAGGCGCTTCTCGGTGGTGTAGGCCACGAAGCTGGCTATGGAGGCTCCGGCCCCCGGCAAAACCCCTATCAGGAAGCCCAGCACGCTGCTACGCAAAATGGTGAGCAGTGAGGCCATGAAGTCCCGCAAGGAAAGGTAGATACGCCCCACCTGGGCCCGCATGGCGCCGGGGGTCTTCTCCTCCAGAAGCATCAGCACCTCGCTGACCGCGAAAAGCCCGATGGCCACCACCAGAAAGTCCATGCCGTCCTCGAGCTGCAAGAGCCCAAAGGTATAGCGCGAGATGCCCGACTGCGGGTCCTGGCCCACCGTGGCCAGCATCAGGCCAAAGCCGGTAGCGATCAGGGCCTTAAAGAGGTTTTTGCCGGCCAGGGCCGAAAGGGTGGAGAAGCCAAAGACCATCAGGGCGAAGTATTCGGCAGGCCCAAAGCGGATAGCCCACTGGGCCAGCAAGGGGCCCAGGGTCATCAGGCCCACCACCGAGAGGGTGCCGGCAATAAACGAGCCCCAGGCCGCCATGGCCAGCGCGGGGCCGGCCTGGCCCTGCTTGGCCAGCTTGTTGCCGTCCAGCGCCGTGACCACCGAGGAGGTCTCGCCGGGGATGTTGAGCAGGATGCTGGTGGTGGAGCCGCCGTACATGGCCCCGTAGTAGATGCCCGCCAGCAAAATGAGGGCCGACTCGGGCGGCATCTTGAGGGCAAAAGTGAGGGGCACCAAAAGGGCCACCCCGCTGATGGGGCCAATACCCGGCAAAACCCCAATCAGCGTACCCACCAGGCAGCCCAGCACCACCAGGAACAGGTTGAGGGGCTGGAAAGCGACCCCAAAACCATTAAGGAGGGCTTGCAGGATATCCACTAGTCTCCCCTATCCGAAAATCCGGCCTACCGGCAGGGTCACACCCAACCCTTCGGTGAACAAGAAGTAGACGGCCAGGGTGAAGGCCAGCGCAGCCCCCAGTCCCTGCCACCAGCGGGCGCCAAACAGCAGCGAGAGCAAGGTCATCTCAAGGGTAGTGGTGAGTATAAAACCCAGCGGCACCACCAAATAGGCATACGCCACCAGGCTCAAGAGCACCAGCCCCAGCACCGGCCAGAAGCGCGCGGGCGGCCAGGTGGGGCTGGGGTCGGGTTTGAAGATGAGCCATAAGGCCGAAAGCCCCACCAACACAGCAATGATATAGGGGAAAGGCCGGGGGCCCAAAGGGTCGGAAAGGAAGCCCACCTGCATGCGGCTGGCCTCGAGGCCATACCCCAGGGCCAGCAGCAAGACCAAAACGCCTACGATGCGGTCGGCCATCGGCTGGGGCCTAGCGGATGATGCCCAGTTCGCGGGAGAGGTTGCGGAACTGGTTGACCTGCCGGTCGATGAAGACCTGGAACTCGGCCCCGGTCATGAAGAACTGGCCCAGGCTGTTCTGCTCGCGCACTTTGGCCCACTCCTGGCTGCGCTCCACCTGCCGCAAAGCCCTGGCCCAAAACTCGTAGGCTTCGGTGGGCATATTCTTGGGCACATAGAAGCCGCGCCAGACCACCCAGTCTAGGTTGTAGCCCAGCTCCCGAAGGGTCGGCACGTTGGCATAGGGCGCAGGGAGGCGACGGGGCGACATCATGGCAAGAACCCGCACCGTACCGGACTCCACCTGGGCCCGAAGCTCCGAAGCGTCTCCGGCGAATACCTGGATAAAACCACCCAGCAAGGAGGTCAGGGCCTGGCCACCGCCATCGAAAGGTACGTATTTGATGGAACGCGGCTCAATACCCGCCGCCCGGCCCAGAAGCAACACCTTCATGTGGTCCTGGCCGCCCACCGCGCTGCCCCCGCCCACGGCAATCTTGGCGGGGTCGGCTTTCCAGGCCGCCACCAGCTCTTGCATGGTTTTCCAGGGCGCGTCGGCCTTGACCGCCACCAGGCCAAAGTCGGCCGCTACAGCGCCCAACCAGCGCACATCTCGCTCGGTAAAGCGGCTGAACTGCCCCTGGGCCAGCCGCACCGTGGTGGCCGGGCTGGCCGCCACAATCAGGTTGGCATCGTTGTTTCGCTGCGTAACCACGTTGGCATAAGCCACCCCGCCACCGCCCCCGGTTAGGTTGGTGGTTTTGATGGGTTGGGACACAATCTTCAGGTCTTGCATCACCTGGGCCACGCTGCGGCAGGTGAAGTCCCAGCCGCCGCCTGCCCCGGCAGGGGCGATGCACTCGGGGTTGCGCGGGGTGAACTGGGCCAGCCCACCTCCCGCAGCTAACAAAACCACAGCTAGAGTTGCCAATCGCATCATGGTTCCTCCTATCTCCGTATCTCCAGCAGGCAAAAATCGCCCAAGGTGTAGCGTGTCATTGATTCTATCCGGCCCACCTTGGGCGTCAAGATGAGCGTGCGCCCAGCAAAATGGAGCCCTCGAGGCTTTCTAATAAGGCCTCCCGGGAACGCTCGAGGTGCCTCTGCAAAAAGGCTGCCGCCGCCTCGGCCTGCCCCTGCTGCAGCAGTTCGATCAAGTGCAGGTGGTCGCTCAGGGCCTGGTCGGCCCCCTGAGGGCGGGTAATTTCCAGGTAGCGGGCCCGGTAGATGCGCTGCAAAACCTGGGCCAGCGAGGCCACCACAAAGCGGTTGCCGGTAAGCTTGGCCAGTGCCAGGTGGAAATCGGTGGCTTTTTCCAGTTCGACCTCGGGGTCGAGGTCGGCCTCTACCGAGGCCAGCAGTTCCCGAAGCTGGCGGGCGTTGGGCCGACGCGAGGCAGCCACCCGCACCACGTAGGTCTCGAGCCAGGTACGAAACTCAAAAGCCTCCTCGAGTTCTGCCAGGTCCAGGGGAGCTACGGTGTAGACCCGGCCCGTGCGCTGCGCCAGCCCCTCACGGAAAAGCTGTTGAATGGCGGCCCGGATGGGGGTTCGGGAAACCGCCAGCAGTTCTTCCAGTTTGCGCTCAACCAGGGGCTCGCCAGGCCTCAGTTCCAGCGACAAAATCATCCGGCGCAGGCGGCGGTAAGCCTCTTCGGTTTGCGGAGCCAGCATGGAAGGATATGCTACCCTTTTTGGTATACCAGCTCAACTCGAGGTTCAGGCAAGATGCAAATCTTTCGACCCGGGGCGCCAGCACACCTAAAAACCGACGCCTCGCCACAAATACGCATCCCTGGAGCAAAGGCTACCTCGAAGCCGCCGCAGCCCGCGTTACCTGGGCAAGGGCTTGCTCGAGGTCGGCAATTAAATCCTCGGGGTCCTCGATGCCCACCGAAAGGCGTACCAGCGCATCGCTGACGCCGTGGGCAGCCCGAATCTCGGGCGGCAGAAGCTGGTGGGTGGTGGAGGCCGGGTGGGTGGCCAGCGACTCCACATCGCCCAGGCTTACGGCCTGGGTGAAAAGCTTCAGGCTATCCAGGAAAATGGCCGCAGCCTGTTTGGACTCCAGCTCAATGGAGACCAGCCCCCCAAAGCCCTGCATCTGCCGCCGGGCCGTCTCGTGGCCGGGGTGGGAGGGCAGGCCGGGGTAGTAGACCCGCCGCACGGCAGGGTGCTGGGAGAGGTATTCGGCTACCTGAGCTGCACCCGCGCAGTGGGCCTCCATGCGCAGGGGCAGGGTCTTGAGGCCCCGCAGCATCAGGTAGCCCTCGAAGGCCCCCAAGGTACCGCCGATATGCCGCAGCCCCTCGGCCCGCACTGCTTCCATGAGCTCCCTGGGGCCGGCCAGCACCCCTGCCAGGCAGTCGCCGTGGCCGCCCAGGTATTTGGTGGCGGAGTGCAGCACCAGGTCAATGCCGTGCTGCAGGGGGCGGGTCAGGTAGGGAGTGGCAAAGGTGTTGTCCACCACCGTCAGCACCCCTCTTGCGCGGGCAAGCTGGGCCACCGCCGCAAGGTCGTAGATGCGCAGGGTGGGGTTGGTGGGGGTCTCGAGGTAGATCATCCGGGTGGCAGGCGAAAGGGCCTGGGGCAGGTTCTCCACACTCCCCGCATCGGTTACCCGCACCCCAAATTTGGCCAGGGTTTCCAGAAAGTAGCCCTCGGTACCGCCGTACAGGGGGGCCAGATACACGATTTCGTCGCCGGGGGCCAGCAGGGTGTTGCACAGTGCGCTGATGGCGGCCATTCCGCTGGCAAAGGCCACTGCATCTTCGGCCCCCTCGAGGCTGGCCAGCTTCTCTTCGAAGGCCCGCACGGTGGGGTTACCGACGCGCCCATAGATGTAGCCTGCCTCCTCTCCGGCAAAAAGCCGCTCTCCCCTGGCAAACGAACCATAGGCGAAAGTGGAAGTGCTGAAGATGGGCACCACATGGGCTCCGGTTATGGGGTCGGGGTGGTGTCCGGCGTGCACGGCCTGGGTTTTGATTTTCATAAGCATACCTCGGGTTTGCTTTTAGACTAGCACCATTTGGATGGTAAAAGCTTGCGATAACGCCCGGCTTTTTGCTCTTTAATGCAATTGAATTGCACAGAATGCTAGGATAAAGCAATCCAATGGTAACTATTGAACTGGATAAAAAAGACCGCAAAATTTTGAGCATCCTTCAGCGCCAGGCCCACATCCCCAACAGCGAACTGGCCGAGCAGGTTCACCTTTCCCCCTCGACCTGCTTGCGCCGGGTTCGGCGACTGGAAGAACTGGGGGTGATTCGGGGCTATGTGGCCCTCCTAGACAAGGACAAAATCGGCCGCAGCCTGTGCGTGTTTGTGCGGGTCAAACTCGACCATAAAAGCCGCGTCGATGTGGAGCGTTTCGAGCAGGAGGTGCTCAAATACCCCGAGGTCACCGAGTGTCACGTGGTGATGGGCGAGGATGACTTTTTGCTCAAGATTATGGTGGCCGACCTGAACGAGTTTCAGAAATTTTTACTGGATCACCTCACCGCCATTCCGGGCCTGAGCACGGTAATCTCCTCTGCGGTGCTGCGGCAGGTCAAGAGCACCACCGAGTTGCCGGTGTGAACTTACCCGATGGGCTCGAGCCGCCCCTCTACCGCCAGCCAGCGGATTCCTTTTTCCAAAGCGTACTCCTTCAGGTCGCGCAGGTTAGCTGTCCAGGCCAGTTCTACCCGCTTGCCCTCCGAGCGCAGCTTTCGCGCCAGAGCCCGATCCAGCGCCAGTACCTCTGGCGGAACCTCGGACAACGGCAGGCGTAGCGCCTCCATGACCCGCTCGAGCCCCAGGGCAAAGCCCGCCGCATAAGGCAGCAAAGCCCCATCGTAGCGGCCCCCGCCCAGCAAGGGCAGGCCAAAGTCGGGGGTGTAGGCCTGGAAGTTGAGGCCGGTGTAGAAGGTCAGGAGCCGGGCCCGGCCAAGGTCAAGAAGCAACGGTACTTCGGGCAGCAGGGCCAGGACGGCCTCGAGCCAGTCCAGGTCGGCCTGGGCTTTGCCCGAGAGGGGCAGCCTGCGGGCTTCTTCCAGCACCTCCCGCCCACCGTACAGGTCGGGCAGGGCCAGCAGGGCCTTTTGCAAGCTGGGGTGTACCAGGTAGTCCTTCAGCAAGGACAAAAGCTCAGGGCTGTTCTTGCGGTGGATGGCCTGGCGCAAGCGCTCCTTTTTTTCGTCGGGCAGGCCCGTGGCGTCCAGCAAATCCCGCACCAGGGCGGGCAGCCCCACCTCGATCTTGGCCTCGGGGAAGCCGATGAGTTGCAACGCTTCCCAGGCCAGCTCGAGCACCTCGGCGTCGGCCTGGGGGCTGCTCACCCCCACCAGCTCGGCTCCCACCTGGCTAAACTCGCGGCTGCGCCCCAGTTCAGCATTGGCCTCGCGCAGCCAGAGGGTTCCGGCATACTGCATGCGCACCGGCTGGCCCGACACCAGCCGCCCGTTGCTACGCAGAAGCCCTGCTACCGCGGTGGTAAACTCCGAGCGCAAAGCCAGTACCTCGCCGGTTTTGTCTACGAGCTTGAAAGCGCGCTCGGCCAGGGTGTGCCCTGGGTCGTAGATTTCCAGTGAGGGCAGCTCTACCGGCTCGTACCCCCAGCCGTACAAGAGCCCTACCAGCCGCTCCAGTAGTTCGCGGCGCTGGCGGGCCTCGGGGGGCAGAAAGTAGCGGGTGCCTTCGGGAATCATGCAGGTACCGGATAGCCCAAAAGCCATCGGCTCGGAACTAAAGCCTATTTGCTCTTCGCAAATATTTTCACCGACAAAATCTTGTCGCGTTCCCGGCGGGCCTGGGGGCCTTCGGTGGGGTTGATATTTTCCACCACATCCATTCCCTGTACCACCTGCCCAAAAATGGTGTACTGCTGGTTGAGGTTGGGGGTGGGGCCATAGGTGATGAAGAACTGGCTGCCGTTGGAGTTGGGATCCATGGTGCGGGCCATGCCCAGCACACCTTTTTTGTCGTAGTTGAGCTTGGGGGTCACTTCCAGGCCAAACTGGTAGCCGGGGCCGCCCATGCCGGTGCCGGTGGGGTCGCCGGTCTGGGCCACAAACCCCGGAATGACCCGGTGAAACACAATGCCCTCAAAGTATCGGTGGAGGGCCAAAAATACAAACGAGTTGACCGTGTTGGGCGCTTCTGTTTCATATAAATCTATACCGATTTTTCCCTTGCTGGTTTCAATTTCGGCGTAGTAGTCGAATTTGGCAGGGTCAATCACCTGCTCGGGCTTGGCAAACTTGGTCACGGGCTTGTCGGACTTATAGGGCAGGGCTTCCATGTTTCCTCCAAAACTGCGGTCTGCTCCACTCCCCTGCCACAAGAAAAAGGCGGCAGCGGCCAGGGCCACCAGAACGGCAACGATCAAAGCAACGCGCATCTGAAACAGTTTACTTACCCAGATGAGAACACGCCAGAAGGGTTCAGGGCCAGGTGTCGAGGGCAGTAAAGGTTTTGCTTTTCGGGGTTTAGCCTTCAGCTTTGGGCTTCGCTCAAATCCTGGGGAGGGTAATGCCCAGCTGGCCCTGGTACTTACCCTTGCGGTCGCTGTAGGTCACCTCCGGGCGCTCCCCCTCGAAGAACACCAGTTGCACCACCCCTTCACCCGCGTACATCTTGGCCGGCAGGGGGGTGGTGTTGGAGAACTCGAGGGTCACGTGCCCCTCCCAGCCGGGCTCCAGGGGGGTGATGTTGGCCACAATGCCCACCCGGGCATAGGTGCTTTTGCCGATGGCGATTGCCAAAACGTTATCGGGCATGCGGATATATTCCATGCTGCGGGCCAGCACAAAGGAATTGGGCGGGATGATCACCTCGTCGCCTTCGTAGTCCACGAAGCTCTTGGGATCCAGGCCTTTGGGGTCGGCAATGGTGTGAAACACGTTGGCGAAAATTTTCCACTCGCGGGCCGCCCGCAGGTCGTAGCCGAAGCTCGAGAGCCCGTAGCTGATCACCCCATCGCGCACCAGGCGCTCCTCGAAGGGCTCAATCATGCCTTGCTTGGCTTTTTCACGTATCCACCAGTCGGGCTTAACACTCATGCCCCACACTATACAAGCCCCAAACGCTGAAGGCATGCCCCATCGTGCTTATCGTGGAGGCCCCATTGCTGTACCCGCATGAGTAAAAGCCAGGCCATTTTCACAACCAGCCTTCATCCGGCGGTCTAAACTGGACTCATGCGCGGGTTACCGGTATTGAGCAGGGTTCTGTGGGCGGGTTTACCCTTATTCTTAGGTATTCTGCTGGCCTCCTGCGGTTCGGACAGCCAGAACAACCAAAGCCGTCAACCCCTTCGTCTGACACTTCGAATCGACACGGGTTATGTAGACGAACCCTACAACACCACCCTCACCGCAGACGGCGGCATCCGCCCCTACAAGTTCAGCCTCGAGGGTAACCTGCCCAAAGGCCTCACCTACAGCAACGGGCGCATCAGCGGCACGCCCCAGGAAAAGGGCAACTTCGAGCTCACGGTGAGCGTAGAGGACGCCAACCTTTCCAATCGCACCCAAAAAGTAACCCTGGTCATAGGGGAAACCCCGCCCCCCCGGCTCGACCAGGTCTTCCCCCTGGCCGAGGTATCCGACCCCTTCCCCTACCTGTTCAGGGTGCGCGACCGCGAGGCCAGGGGCTTTCAGGCACAAATTCCCCTAAAAGACCTCAAAGCCACCCTGGATACCTTCAAGGCCGATGCCGGCGTGCTCTATGTGCTTCGCTACGATGAGGAAAAGGGCCTGGTGGATATTGATGCCGCCTTTATCGGCCCACGCAAAGACTTCGAAGTTTTCCGCTTCACCGCCGCCCCCCTGCCCGACAAAAAGGTGCGGCCCGAAGCCAGCTTCCGCGAAACCCGGGTGGCTTTCTACGACAAAAACGGCAAACTGGCCGGCAACGCCCAAGCCATCGAGCGGGTAAGCACCCAGGGGCGCTACAAGTACAGCGACCTCGAGGCCCTTGCCCGCAACTGGGGCCGCCGCCTGACCCCCGCTACCACCGCTCCCCAAGCGCCTGCAGCCAACACCCCCCAAGCCCCTGAAAACAGCTCCCCCCAAGGCCAGACCGAAGCACAAGCGACCCCGCCCGCTCCCCCTGAAAACCAGGCCGCCAACCCTCCCGGCGCTGCCGAGAACACCCCCCCCACCGAACCCGTACCCCCCAGCCCCGCGCAGCCCGCCCAACCTGGACAGGCACAGCCCGCCCAACCTGGACAGGCACAGCCTCCTCAACCTGGACAGGCACAGCCCGCCCAACCCGAACCAGCCCAGCCTACCTCCACGTCGACCCCACCAGGCCCCCCCTCACCCCCTACCGATTCGGCCGCGCCAGCACCCCAGGCATCAGCCCCCGCCACCCCAAAACTGGAAGGCGACCTCAACAGCGATGGTGTAGTAGACCAGAAAGACCTGGACATGCTGCGCGCCTCTTATGCCTGGGCCAGCGTAAACGCCGGACAAGCCCCGCCACCCCCCAACCAGCGCGCCCCTGCGCCCCCCACACCGCCTGCCGGAACCCCAGCGGGAAGCGGGACGCCCGGTTCAGGTTCAGGTAACTCCAGCCCCGGCAACGAGGAAAACCCCGACAACTCAGAAGGCAAGTGAAGCAGCCTGTACTGCTGTAGAACACACGCATGTGGCGTTTGGCGTAATGGTGGGAACTGTGCTATTTGGAATTGGGTTGGGCTGTTATCCTAAAAAGCTGTGGGCAGAGCGCTGGTGGTTCTGGCGTTTTTGTGGGTTATTACCCTGACGGGGTTTTTGCTGCTGCGCCAAACCCCCAAAACCTCTCCCCTGTGGGGTCTACGGGACTTTTTCTGGATGCTTTTACAGGCCCTGAGCATCGTCAGCCTGCTGGCCATAGTGGCCCTGGTCACCGGCATCATCACCCTGCAGCGCAACCCCTTCGCACCCGGAAACTGAGTATGCGTGTTGCCATCTTGTCGGATATTCACGGCAATCTTCCGGCGCTCGAGGCCGTCCTGGCCGACCTGCAGGAAGTCCGGCCCCGGCTGGTGGTGGTCAATGGCGATATCGTGAACCGGGGGCCTTCCAACCGCGAGGTACTGGAACGTCTGCTGGATCTGTCGTCTTCCAAACAGGGCCGCGCC
Source organism: Meiothermus sp. (assembly GCF_026004115.1). Taxonomy (NCBI): domain Bacteria; kingdom Thermotogati; phylum Deinococcota; class Deinococci; order Thermales; family Thermaceae; genus Meiothermus; species Meiothermus sp. The sequence continues at coordinate 1,676,058 of NZ_BPIM01000001.1, read as the reverse complement.
CTGGCCCCCGAGGGCTTCTGGTTTACCCTGGGCAACCACGACGACTTGTTGGTCAAATGGGCCCAGCGCGACCCTTCGCTTAACGACCTTTACACCGACCCCTTGTTCGAGCCCACGGCCTGGTCGGTGGCCCAGCTCTCTCGAGCCCATCTGGACTGGCTGGGCAGCCTACCTTTTCAAGTGGTAATCGAGGAAGCACCCCGGCGGGCCCTGGGCCTGGATAAAGCCGAAGGCCTGGGTGAAAGCGTGCTGGTGCGGGCTACCCATGGCTCGCCCCGTCACTACCGGGAAGGCTACGACGAACACCAAGTCCTGAGCACCCTGGTGGAAATCAGCGAGGACTACCCGGCCCGCCTGCTGGTGGGGTCGCATACCCACCGCCCCTTCATGTACCAGTTGGGCGAGGCCCTGGTGCTCAACAGCGGGGCCGTGGGGGCGCCCTTCAACGGCGACGTAAGGGCTCAGTATGTGGTGGTGGAAATCGGGGAAAACCACGTGCAGGTGGACTTTCGCCAGATTCCCTACAACCTGCAAACAGCCCTGCAGGCCTATTACGACTCGGGCCTGATGGAAGCGGGCGGGCTGGGGGCCGACATCTTCTATCACGAGACCCGCACGGCACGCTCCATGCTAATGCACTTCTGGCACTGGGCCGAGTTGCAAGCACGCCCTCGCGACTGGGATTCCTGGCGGCTCTACCAGGCCACCCACCCCGAGCGGTTTGTTTGAGCATATGAGCACATCGAACAAGGGCACCTATCTTAACACTCGCGAACCGCGCTAAGCTGAGGTTATGAGCCTTTCCCCTGAGCGCATCCGTGAGTTTGTGATAGCTGGGCATGGCGATCTGGCAAAAGTGCAGGCCATGCTGGACGAAACCCCCGAGTTGCTGAACCTGGCTCACGAATGGCAACCAGGGGACACCGAAACAGCCATTCAAGGGGCCGCCCATGTGGGGAACCGAGCTATTGCGGAGTTTTTGCTGTCTAGAGGAGCCCCGTTGGAAATCTCCACGGCGGCTATGCTGGGGCAGGTGGAAACCGTTCGGGCGATGTTAGAGCGCGAACCCACGCAGGCCCAGCACAAAAGCGCCCACGGAATTGCCTTGCTGCCCCATGCGGCCCTCTCGAGCCGGGTGGAGATGTTGGAACTGGTCTGGAGCCATGGAGCCCAGGAAGGTAGCAGCATGGCCCTGGGGCTGGCGGTGGGGCGGGGCCATACCGATGCAGTGCGCTGGTTGTTGGAAAACGCCAATCCAAATCTGAGCTGGCAGAATTTTCAGGGTAAAACCCCCCTACAACTCGCTATCGAGAGCGGGCATACCGTCATTGCTGACCTCTTGCGTCAATATGGTGCCTAGAAATGGATAATCTGCGCGACTTTCTGGCCTCAGCCCGCACGGTAGCAGTGCTGGGGGCCCACCCCAATCCCAGCAAAGCCGCGTTCTATGTACCCGACTATCTGGGGCGCAAAGGTTATCAGTTGTTTCCTGTGAACCCTGTTTACGCCGAACAAGAACTCTGGGGTCAAGTCGCGGTCAGCACCCTGACCGATCTAGAGGAGCCGGTAGATATTGTAGTTGTCTTTCGCCGCAGCGAGGCCCTGCCCAACCACCTGGAAGAGATCCTGACCGCCAAGCCCAAGCTGGTCTGGCTGCAATCGGGGATTTTGAACAACGCCTTTTCCGAAACCCTGCGGCAAGCCGGAATCCCGGTGGTGCAGGATCGCTGCTTGATGGTTGTACATCGGCAGCTTTTCGGCTAGGCCTTTTGCTGAACCGCCCAACCCACGGCTTTTCCATGCTCAGCAACCTCCACAAAGACCTGCTCAACTGGTACCAACTCCACAAGCGCAAGCTGCCGTGGCGAGGGGAATCTGACGCATACAGGATTTTGCTATCGGAGATGCTCTTGCAGCAGACCCGGGTCGAGCAGGCCATTCCCTACTACCTGCGCTTCTTGCAGCAATTTCCCAACCTGGAAACCCTGGCCCAAGCCAGCCAGGAAGATGTTTTGAAGGCCTGGCAAGGCTGTGGCTACTACGCCCGGGCCCGCAACCTGCACAAGCTGGCCCAACAGCTTGTTTTCGCTGGCCAGGCGCTTCCCTGCTCGTCCGTTGAACTGCTCGCTCTGCCCGGTATCGGCCCCTACACCGCCGCCGCAGTGGCCTCGATGGCCTTTGGGGAGCCCGTCGCAGCGGTAGATGGCAATGTGCGGCGGGTGCTGTCGCGCCTGTTTGCCTGGGAAAAGCCCAGCCCCAAACAGGTGCAGGAGGCCGCCGATACCCTGATGGCCCAGCTGGTGAACCTTAGAGGCGATAAAGACACACCCGGCGACTGGAATCAGGCCCTGATGGAGCTGGGGGCCACGGTTTGCACCCCCCAAAACCCAAGCTGCGGGGCCTGCCCGGTAGCCCCGTTCTGCCAGGGAAAGAACCACCCCGAGCGCTACCCTACTGCTCAAAAACGCCTGCAGAAAAGCCTCGAGATGGTAGCACTGGTCTTGCAGGGGCCTGCGGGCATCCACCTGGAACTGCGCCAGGGCCCCGTGCTGGGCGGGCTTTGGGGGGTTCCGATGGAGGAAGACCCAGGGGCTTTAGAGCGCTTGCTGGCCCGCTTTAGGCTGGACAAAGCTGAGCCGGTGGGCGCGGTTCGCCACGACTTCACGCACCGCAAGCTTAACATTCAGGTTTACAAAGCTCCCTGGGTGGCCAAGGAAGATCCCAAACGCCGCCCCTTATCGCGGCTGGATCGCAAGATACTCGAGTTGGTTGAAACCAAGTCTCTACGGCTTTTGTAGTTGCAAGTTGCGTGGTCTAGTTGCAAGTTGCGTGGTCTATAGGTCTATGGTCATTCGACTATCGACGATTGACTGTAGTCTGCAGGCTTTCCGCCAGCCGCATCCCTTCCTCGGCCATCTGGGCATACGTTCCCTGCCCCAGCACGCACAGGCCGACGGCGTACAACCCCTCCAGGCGGTGTAGTCGGAAGGTGGCCGAGTCCCACTCTGCTTCGGCGAAAACCTGATACGTCACCCGGTAACCAGGGGTTCCGCTCTGCCTGGCGACCTGGGCCTCTTGGGGAGTAAAGGCAAAGCCAAGCTGCTGGAGGTGCTGGTACAGGTCGGGGTAGGCTACCTCCGAGAGCCGCCCGGCCTCCTCAGCCACGCTGCCAATATAGAGCCTGGGCAAAAGAAAACTGCCCACCGCCAGCACCACCACTGGCGCGGTCTTGCGCGGCCCTTCCCAGCTTTCGACGCCCACAACCGCTTGGCCATCCAACAGCAATCGCGTGACCGAGAGTTGCAGGAGGTGCAGGTTTGGCTGGTTTTCCAGGCGGTACTTGGCCCGGCTGTGCAGTTCCCAACCCTTCAGGCCCTCCTGGCCGATCTCGGCCAGCAGCGAGCCCTGGGGAAACGGCGCCTGGATAGGCGTAAAGGCTAGGAAAACCGAGTCCAGGCTGGTGGTCACCAGGCCCACCCGCACCCCTCGTTTAGCCAGGGCGTAGGCGGCTTCGCTGCCAGCAAACCCGGCACCCACAATTAGCACTTCGTAGTCAGTGATTGGCGTCATTGGTACGATTAGGGCTAGTCTTCCAGGTATGTATATCCCACCAGCTCCCGCGCATACAGTTCCATGAAAGATCCCTTCTCAGCCGGGGTAAGTTTCTTGGAGGAGCGCACCAGCTTTTCTACGGCCTCGGCCAGCTCACCCTCCTCGTAGCCCATCTTTTCGATTACCTTGCGGGCTTTCTCTCCTATTATGAAGCGCTCGATGTCGTAGCCATCTTCATCCACGACCACGTGAGCCTCGCCGATACGGCCAAACAAGTTATGACTCATGCCCAGCACGTCCTGGTAGGCCCCAGTTAGGAAAACCCCCAGATAGTAAGGTTCTCCCGGGCGAATTTCGTGTACAGGCAAGGTATTGCGCACGTCGTGGGTGTCTATGAAGCGGTCAATCTTGCCATCGGAGTCGCAGGTGATGTCGACCAGGGTGGCCTCGCGGGTGGGGCGCTCGTTCAGGCGTGAGAGCGGCACGATGGGGAACATCTGCTTGATGGCCCAGGTGTCGGGCAGGCTCTGGAAAAGGCTGAAGTTGCAGACCAGTTTGTCGGCAAGCATCTTTTGCAGGTCCTCGAGCTCGTCGGCAGGGTAGTCGAGCTCCAGGGCCAGCTTCAGGGTTTTACGGGCAATCTGGTAGAAGAGCGCCTCGGCAGCGGCCCGGTCGCGCAGCGAGATGAGGCCCAGGTCGTAGAGGTTCTGGATGGTGTCCTTGTTGGCGAAGGCGTCGTGGTAGACCTCGCGGTAATTTTTGGCTGAGATACCCCTGGCCAGGTCGAACATATCCTTCACCACCGGGTGGGCATCCTTGGGCTGCTCGAGCTTTTCTTCACCTGGAGGCCGGATGGTATCCACCACTTCCAAAATCAGCACGCTGTGGTAGGCGGTCACGGCCCGCCCCGACTCGGTCACCAGGATGGGGTGCGGTTCTCCGTGGCCATCGCAGATTTCCTTGGTCACGTACACCAGGTCTTCGGCGTATTCCTCCAGGGTGTAGTTGGCGGAGGCGTAGAAAGCAGTCTTGGAGCCGTCGTAGTCTACGGCCAGGCCACCCCCCAGGTTAAGGTAGCGCACCGGAGCCCCCAGCTTACGAAGCTGTACGTAGGTCTGGGCTATTTCGCGCACGGCCTGCTTGATGCGGCGGATGTCCGTTACCTGGCTGCCGATATGCGAGTGCAGCATGGCAATGGTGCCCAGCATCCCGGCTTCAGCCAGGATGTCCACGGCCCGGATAATTTCAGGGGTGGTAAAGCCAAACTTGGCCGCCTCGCCCCCAGACTCCTCCCAGGCCCCCGAACCCTTGGTCTTGAGCTTGTAGCGGATGCCAATCTGAGGCTCCACCCCCAGCTCCTGCGCAATGCGAATAACCCGCCCCAGCTCAGCAAATTTCTCCAGGGTAATCACCACATTTTTGCCCAGCTTTTTGCCCATCAGGGCCAGGCGAATGAAGTCATCATCTTTAAAGCCATTGCAGGCAATGATGGACTCGGGGTGCAAATCCTGGGCCAGAATCAGGGCCAGCTCGGCTTTGGAACCGGCCTCGAGGCCGTAGGCGTACTGCTTGCCGGCTCGGGCCACCGTTTCGACGACCATGCGCCGTTGGTTCACCTTAACCGGGAAAAGCCCCTGATAACCGGCGTGGTAGTGGTACTTCTTGATGGCCCGCTTGAAGGCTTCGTTGAGCGCCAGAACCCGGGCTTCTAAAATCTGCGGGAAACGCAGCATCACCGGCAGCGGACGGCCTTCATCGCGCAGATCCTGCACAATTTCGTACAGCGAAGCGCTGGGGCCATCCGGCCCTTCAGGGGTGACCTCGAGCTCGCCATCCTCCCCTACCCGAAAAAACCCCGCCGCCCAGTGGGGGACGAGGTAGGTTTCTTCGGCATCCTTGGCAGTGTAACGTTTGAGCTTCTCCAACTTGAATCCGGGTCTCCTCACACAGGCTACGGATGGAATGTCAGAGGGGCATTCGCCGTGCGCTGTCCAGAACAGAGTGTAGGGCAAACTGCCCCCCAATGCTATAGCCACCGCGCACAAACATGAACTGCCTGAAGGCGCAACACGCTTTTATATCGAGGGCCTCAAAACCTGGGCAAGAACCATAGCAAGTCCAGAGCGGGCGGCTTAATGCCCTGGATACGCAACAGCAGAGCTATCTGCGCGGTATGCCGCACTTCGTGCAACATCACGTGCCACAGAATGCCCTCCACCGTGTAGCGCTGCTCGAGGTCGTCGTGCGGACTCAGCACCCGCTTTAGTTCGGTATCGGTAAGCACGCTGAGATAGGCCCGGGTGCTCTGCTCGACAGCCTTCCAGTAGTCCAGCAGGGCGTGCAGGGCAAAGCCCGCATACGCCGGGCCGCCTGTGGTGTTCCTCAGGGCTGGCATGTTCATCAACACCGGCTCCGTACGCATTATGTCCTCGTGCAGCCAGAAGTCCTCCACGCTGGCAATGTGAAACACCAGGTCTTTGATGCAGTGGAAGCCCTCACCACCTAGCAGCGGACGCGATAATGCTTCGTCCGGAAGGGCCTCGAGTACCCCCCACAACTCGCCGCGCGCGCGAACCAGGTAGTTGTACATCTCGGGGATGTTCATCGCTTCCTGTTCCGCTCTGGGCCGACCTCGAGCTTCACCGTGACCGTCTGACCCACTTCCAGGCGCTCGGCCTGGCGCACCTGGTCTTTGAGCGGAAGCACGTACCGACCGTCCTTGGGCCAAAGCGAGGTCTTCCACTCGGTCTTTCCGATGCGCACCTTAACCGGAATCATGCCCCAACCGTAGGTCAGCAACCGTTCGGCGCTCTTGATGGCCTGGCTTTGCTCCCCGGGAACACTCACAAAGTAGAACGGCGCTGGCCCGCGCCACTCCCAGATTTCACCGCTGAACTGTAGGCCCATCATCACCAAACCTCCGTTCGCCACTGGCTCCAGATGGCTTTTTCTTCGACTTCTTCCGGTATGCTGTGGCCAGTAGCCTTGAGGGCTAGCTTGATCTGCCCCACATGGTAGCCCTCGTGCCAGAGCAGGTGTTGAAGCAAAAGAATAGGGTGATCGTAGGAAGCGTGTGGCCCCTGCATGGCCTGGCCGGTATGCAGCCGATCGCGTACCGCCTCACACACGGCGTTGGCGCTCTGGTTCAGCGCTTGCTCGATGCAGGCAGGTTCACGTTCGGCCACCCAATCCTCCCCGGCCTGGCGGAAAAGTTGGTTCATACCCGTAGCAAACTCGGGCGCGACCTGGCCCAGCCAGAACAGACGGGTTTGCTGCATGTGCGCGTACTGCTGCGCAATGCTCGGGCTGCCCTCCAGCGCCCGGGCATCCATACCCCCTCTCGGCAACGCATGGAGCAGGTTTAGCAGGATGGTGTTGTTGCGCCTATACGAGTCCATCAGAGCGTCCGCTAAAGGGGTCAGCATTAATATTTCCTTTCCGTAAGCCAGCACGTAAATATGATTATAGCATATTGCCCTACGAAGGTCGGTATGTAAAACCACCCGCCTCCGGAGGCGGGTGGTTTTTGCCAAATACACAAATTTTACTTAACGAAGAGCATCTCGCGGTAGCTGGGCAGAGGCCAGTACTTATCGGCCAGGATGCGCTCGAGTGTATCCGCCGCCTTGCGCACCTCGGCCATGGCCGGCAGCACGTTGTCGCGCATGTGGTGGGCTTTTTCGTGCACCTCGTCGCCGCCAAGCTCGGCGTTCTGGGCCTTGAGCTTTTCTAAAGCATCGGAGAGGGCATCGGTGGCCTGCACCACCTGCGCGATGGTACGCTCGGCCGCCCGAGACTTGACCTCGATCTCCGAGAGTTCGGCCAGGTAGCTCAGGGCCCCCGGTAGAATCTGAGTCTGGGCAACCCACTCGGTGGTCTCGCCCTCGATGTTGACCTGCTTGAAGTAGATGTCGTACATGATCTCCTGGCGGGCGTGAATCTCGCGTTCGTTGAGAACCCCCAGGCGGGTGAATAGCTTGATGTTTTTCTCATCGGTGAAGTGCTCGATGGCATCGATAGCGGTACGCAGGTTCAACAACCCCCGCTTGGCGGCCTCTTTATGCCAGGCTGCGGAGTAGCCATCGCCATTGAAAACGATACGCTTGTGCTGTGCGTAGGTCTCCTTGATGACCTCTAACGCGGCCTGTTCAAAGCCCATCTTCTTCTTCATCTTGGCCTCGACCGCGTCCATCAGCGCGTCAATGGCATCGGCCACGATGGTGTTGAGCACGGTAATGGGGAAGGAGATGCTCTGGCTGCTGCCCACCGCACGGAACTCGAACTTGTTGCCGGTGAAAGCGAAGGGCGAGGTGCGGTTACGGTCGCCGGCGTGCTTGGGTAGAGGTGGGAGCACTGGGGTTCCGAGCTCGAGCACACCCGCCTTCTTGCCCGAGCCACCCTTACCACTGACCAGCCGCTCTAAGATGTCGGTGAGCTGCTCACCCAGGAATATCGAGAGGATGGCCGGCGGCGCTTCGTTGGCCCCCAGGCGGTGGTCGTTGGAAGCCGAGGCTACGCTGATGCGCAGCAGATCCTGGTGCACGTCGACCGCCTTGATGACGGCTGCGCAGAAAAACAGGAACTGCAGGTTGTCGTGGGGGGTATCGCCGGGCTCGAGCAGGTTGATACCGGTGTCGGTACCCATGCTCCAGTTGCAGTGCTTGCCAGAGCCGTTGATACCGGCAAAGGGCTTCTCGTGCAACAGCGCCACCAGGCCATAGCGGCGGGCCGTGTTCTTGAGCACCTGCATGATGAGCTGCTGGTGGTCGGCGGCAATGTTGGAGGGTTCGAAGATGGGGGCAATCTCGTACTGGCCGGGGGCTACTTCGTTGTGACGGGTCTTTACAGGAATCCCCAGCGCATAAAGCTGGTTTTCTACGTCGGTCATGAAGGAAAGCACTCGGTCGGGGATGGAGCCAAAGTAGTGATCCTCGAGCTCCTGACCGCGCGGTGGTTTGGCCCCAAAGAGGGTACGCCCGGTCATGACCAGGTCGGGGCGGCGGAAGTAAAACTCTTCGTCAATCAGGAAGTACTCCTGCTCGGCCCCCAGGGTCGAGGAAACTTTATTGGCCTGCAGGCCAAAGTATTTGAGGGCCCGCTGGGCGCTTTTATTGAGGGCCTCGATGGAGCGCAACAGGGGGGTTTTGAGGTCGAGGGCCTCGCCGGTCCAGCTAGCAAAGGCGGTGGGAATGCAAAGGGTTGCCCCATTGGAGTGGCGCATGATAAAGGCTGGCGAGGTGGGATCCCAGGCCGTGTACCCCCGTGCTTCAAAGGTGGCGCGCAGACCGCCCGAAGGGAACGAAGAAGCATCCGGCTCCGCCTGGATGAGCTCCTTGCCCGTGAAGGAGGCAATCACCTTGCCTTCGGAGATGGGACTATAGAAGCTATCGTGTTTTTCGGCGGTGTAGCCCGTGAGGGGGTGGAACCAGTGGGTGTAGTGGGTGGCACCTTTTTCCAGGGCCCACTTTTTCATGGCCAGGGCGATGGTATCGGCAATGCTGGGGTCGAGCGGGGTGCCTTTTTCGATGGTGGCCTGCAGCGACTTCCAGACCGGCTTGGAAACCAGCTCGCGCAGTTCGTCCATATCCAGCACATCGCTGGCAAAGACCTCTCCGGCAATGTCGCTGGAAACCTGCCGAACATCCTTGAAACGCCAGTTGCGGGCAGCCGAGATGACATCAAAATCGTGGTTCATGGGGCCTCCTGGAGCGGTGCCAGGTCGCTGGTTGACATTTAGATGCTTTTTATATTTAACTTTTTCAACCTCAGGCGTATCGCCAGCAACCGCTTGAGGAGACACCTTAGCACAAATTGGTAAATTTCATCAAGACCTTTAGACAAAAAAAGGCTAAACGTCATATATTTAGTGTACACTTTGCAAGCATATTGGCACAAAAAAGTGCGAGGCCGGAACGACTTGACTTATCTACATACTAGATATATACTTGTTGCATATAAGTTTCTTCTATCCTGGAGAGCCCCGTGCAACAACGCAGCCTCGAAGAACAGCACTACCTGGACTCCTACAACGCCAGCGCATTTGAACGGCCTTCCGTTACGGTAGATGTGGTCATTCTGACTCTGCGCGACGGGCATCTGGAGGCCCTGCTGATCAAGCGCAAAGAGCATCCTTTCCTTAACTACTGGAGCCTGCCGGGCGGGTTCGTGCAAATGCAGGAGTCGCTCGACGAAGCCGCTGCGCGGGTGCTGCGACAAAAAGCTGGCCTCGAGGGGGTAGCGGGCATGGAGCGGGAGGGCATCCTGCGCCACCCCATCTACCTCGAGCAGCTCTACACTTTTGGTCACCCTGAACGCGACCCCCGCACGCGGGTAATCAGCGTGGCCTATTACGCCCTGGTGGAAGCCAGTCACATCCGTGAGATGGGCGAGGAGAAGGCCCTCTTCAGGCTGCGCATCCCGGAGGGGGAAAGCGCGGTGGAGATCTTCGATAGCAAGTTCAAAAAGTACTCCCTGGCCTTCGACCACGCCGAGATTCTAGCGGTGGCCATAAAGCGTATCCGGGGGAAGCTGGGCTACACTCCCATCGGCTTTGAGTTGCTACCGGAGCGCTTTACCCTGCGCCAGTTACAAACCGTTCACGAAACCATCTTGCAAAAAAAGCTCAACAAAGACTCTTTCCGGCGCAAGATGCTGGCCTCGGGGATGCTTCAGCCCACCGGCGAGCTCGAGCGCGGCCTGGGTCGGCCTGCGGAACTTTACCGCTTTCGGAGGGAGCTATGAAAACGGCGGTGTTCATCGGGCGCTTCCAGCCGCCCCACCACGCCCACCTCGAGACCATTACCCGTGCCCTGGCCCGCTTTGACCGGCTGATTGTGGTGCTGGGCAGTGCTTTTTGCTATCCCACCCCCAAAAACCCTTTTAGCGCCGACGAACGCGAGGCCATGATCAGGGCGAGCCTGGACGCCGTGGCCGCCGAGCGGCTTCACTTCGTAGCCGTTGCGGATGACTTCTACGATGACCCCCGCTGGTTTCGCACGGTGGGGGCCGCCGTGGAGGGCCTTGCGGGCCCAGGGGCCGAGATCTACATCACCGGTTACCACAAGGACGAGAGCAGCTACTACCTGCACGGCTTTGGCAACTGGCCCTTTGAGCCCAGTGGGGTGACGAGCACCCTCAACGCCACCGACGTGCGCAATAGCTATTTTGCCGGGAACGCCGACTGGAAGGCCATGGTGCCCGAGGCCGTGCGGCAGTACATGGAGCAGTTTGCCGCTACAGCTGAGTTTAGCCGTTTGCAAGCCGAATGGAAAACCCTGCAGTACTATCGTTCTCTCGAGCAACGCTACCCCTATCCCATTGTGCACGTGGCTACCGACGCAACGGTGCTGGCCCAGGCCCACGTGCTACTGGTCGAGCGGGCAGGGGCCCTGAGCAAAGGGGCCTGGGCTTTGCCGGGGGGCTATGTGGAGATCAAGGAGACCCTGCTCGAGGCCGCCCTGCGCGAGCTACGAGAAGAAACCGGCCTGCAACTAAAGCCCTCCCTGCTCAAAGCCACCAAGGCCTTCGACCACCCAGGCCGAAGCCTGCGGGGCAGGGTGATTAGCTTCGGACACCACTTCGACCTCGGGAGCACCCCACCCCCGGCCGTCCAAGGGCAAGACGACGCAGCCCGGGCTTTCTGGCTGCCCTTAGACGAGCTCGAGCCCCACCAGGCTCGCTTCTTTGAAGACCACTACCAGCAGATTTGTTGGTTTTTGGGGCAGGCGCCGCAAAAACCGGTCAAGCCCCAAAGAAAGGAGCTCCCATGAAACCCCTCAACCCCCACAACCTGATTCTCAACACCGACAGCTACAAGGCCAGCCACTTCGCCCAGTTTCCCAAGAACATGACCTATGCGAGCTGGTACATCGAGAGCCGGGGGGGCGACTCCAACTTTGTGCGCTTTTTTGGCCTGCAGGCCTTTCTGATGGAGTACCTGTCCAAAGGGGTCAGTATGGCCGATGTGGAGGAGGCCCGGGAGGTCTTTCTGGCCCACGGCCTGCCCTTTCCCACCGACGGCTGGCGCCACATTGCCGAGGAGCTGGGCGGCAGGCTCCCCGTGCGCATCCGGGCCGTGCCGGAAGGAGCGGTAATTCCCGTTCATAACCCGCTGGTGATTATCGAAAGCACCGACCCCCGGGTGCCCTGGCTGCCGGGCTGGCTCGAGACTGCCCTGCTGCGGGCAGTCTGGTATCCCACCACGGTCTGCACCATCTCCTGGAACATCCGCAACATCCTTCAGGCCTACCTGGAGAAGACCGCCGACGACCCTGAGGCCGAGCTGCCTTTCAAGCTGCACGACTTTGGCGCGCGGGGGGTGAGCAGCCTGGAGAGCGCCGGGCTGGGCGGCATGGCCCACCTGGTCAACTTCCAGGGCACCGACACCGTCACTGCCCTCATTTACGCCCGCAACTACTACGGGGCCGGGATGGCCGGCTACTCCATTCCGGCCATGGAGCACGCCACCGTAACCAGCTTTGGCCGTGCGGGCGAGGCCCAGGCCTACCGGCAGATGATCGAGACCTACGGCCAGCCGGGGGCACTTTTTGCCATGGTGATCGACTCTTACAACCGCGAGCACGCCATAGGCCAGATTATCGGAGAGGACCTGCGAGAGCTCATTCAGCAGTCCGGAGCCACCGCGGTCATCCGGCCCGACTCGGGCGACCCGCCTTTTGTGGTGCTGCGCACCGTGCAGACCCTCGAGGCCAAGTTTGGCGCCACCCTCAACCGAAAGGGCTACAAGGTCTTGAACGGGGTGCGGGTCATCCAGGGCGATGGGGTAAACGCCGACACCATCCGCAAGGTATTGTTTTTGCTCGAGCAGTGGGGCTACAGCGCCTCCAACGTGGCCTTCGGCATGGGCGGGGCCCTGTTGCAGCACCCCCACCGCGACACCCAGAAGTTCGCCCAGAAGCTGCACCTGGTAAGCGTGAACGGCGAGACCTATGGGGTAGGCAAAAGCCCGGTAGACGACCCCAGCAAGCTCTCCAAAAAGGGCCGCCTGGACGTCATCAAGGACGAGCGGGGTATCCGCACGGTAGAGCTGCCGCTGGAAGAGACCCAGCCCCATCCCCAGAGCATCCTGCAGACGGTTTTTGAAAACGGCGAGATCATGCGGCGCTACACCTTTGAAGAGGTGCGCCAAAACGCCTAGATGACACTTGTACCAGGCCCCGTCCACCGGAGGCCGAAGCCCCTGGCCAGGCTAGCCGCCAGGTCGGCAAAGGTGGCGCGGGTGCCCAGGTCTTTGCCGGCCATTCCGGGCCCCACCACCAAGAGCATCCCATACTCGCGGGTGTGGTCGGTGCCGCGGTAGGTGGGGTCGTTGCCGTGGTCGGAGACGATGAAAAGGTAATCTTCCGGCCCCAACGCAGAAAGCAACTCGAGCAGCCGGGCATCGAAGGCGGCCAGGGCCTCGGCGTAGCCCTGGGGATTGCGGCGGTGGCCGTACCTGGCGTCGAAGTCCACCAGGTTGGTAAAGACCAGGCCGGAGAAAGGCTCGTGCATCAGTTCCAAGGTGTGCTCCATACCCTCGGCGTTGCTGCCGGCCTTGACCTCGCGGGTGAAGCCCCGATGGGCGTAGATGTCGGGGATTTTACCCACCCCCACCACCTCCAATCCGCCGGCTTTGATGGCGTCCAGCACGTTGGGCGGGGGCTCCAGGGCAAAGTCTTTGCGCAGGTCTTCTCGGCGGTAGTAGTGGCCCGGCTCGCCCTCGAAGGGGCGGGCAATCACCCGGGCACAGGCCAGCGGCCCTACCAGCATCTCGCGGGCAGTCTGGCACCAAGCATAGAGCGTTTCCAGGGGCACCTTGCCGATGTGGGCTGCCACCTGAAAAACCGAGTCCGCCGAGGTATACACGATGGGCCAACCGGTGCGCAGGTGTTCGTCGCCAAAGTCGCGGATGGCGTCGGTGCCCGAGTAGGGTTGGTTGAGCAGGTAGCCTTCCACCCCGATGCGCTGGATGTAGTGTGCCAGGAAATCCTGTGGATAACCCTGTGGAAAAACCTGGAAAGGGTGCTCGAGGCGAATCCCTACAAACTCCCAGTGGCCGGTGGAGGTGTCCTTGCCGGGGTTCACCTCCATCATGCGCCCAAAAGCCCCTTTGGGCTCAGCCACCCTGGGAAGGGTGTGCACCCCCGGTACATGGCCCAGCCCCAGCGAGGCCAGGTGGGGGAGCTCGAGGCCGGTTTTGAGCACGGTGTGGTCGAGGGTATCGGCTCCTTCATCGCCGAACTGCGCGGCATCGGGCAGGTAGCCCAGGCCCACCGAGTCCAGCACGATGGTGGTTATCTTCATGCCTCAAGCATACCGGAGTGCAGGGAACAGTAAGAGAAGTTGGCTCTCTGGCTTCTTCAGTTAGCCTGCATTCGCTAGCGGCTCAGGGTAGCAGTACAAGCCCCCACATCCTGGAGGTCGCTAATCTGACCATTGGCATCGGTGCGGAAGGTTTGGAGGGTTCCCTTGAGACTGGCCGCATTGCCCTGCTGCTCGAAGCGGCAGCGCCACCAAGCACGGTGGCTATCGGCTCCGCTGGGAACGGTCATGTCGAGGAAAGCGGCTCCGCTGCGGCTCATGTAGAAGTAGACCACCATTGAGAAATTTTCCTTGAACACCACGGTTCCTTTGGGGTCGCCGTCGCTGTCGCGCTCAGAGAGGGTCACGGTGCCGCCATCATCCAGGTCTTTGCCCGTCACGCTAAGCTGCCAGCGCTGCCCCACGGCCAACCGGGGAGGCCAGGCAGCCTGGGGCTGCACCGGCTGCACGGCCTGGGCGCCCCGCTGGCTGGCCACACAGGTACCAATTTCTTCGGCATCGGTGTTGGCATCTTTGAATACGAACAGCTTGCCCTGGATGACCCCGCTCCCGTTTTGGGGGTCGAAGCGGCAGCGGGCCAGCGGATACCGGTCGCCAATGTTCAGGCGCAGGATGTTGTCTTGCAGGAAAAACAGGGCCTCATTTCGGCGGCTGCCCAGGCTGGCGACCGCCTCAAAGTCACCGTCTGCATCCTTCTGCCCCACCACCACCGACCACTCGCCCGTCCACTGGCCACCCTGAATCCGCACCTGCCAGGTCTGGCCGGTGCCCAGGGCCGGGGGCCAGGCGGTACTGGCAGCCGTCTGCGGTTGGGGTTGGGGGGGCTGGGGTTGGGGAGTAGAGGCAGTGGGGGCCCGGTTCACCAAGCCTGCCACATTGGGGCCAATCAGACCCCAGGCCAGGGCCGAGGGGCGCATGAAGGCGGTGCGGGAGTTGCCCTGCCCCGACACCCCACGGGTGTGGATACCGATGAGTTCGCCATCCTGGTTGAAAATGCCGCCCCCCGAGTTGCCGGGGCCGGTCTGGGCATCGTGCTTGATCCACTGCTTACCGCCGCTCTCCATGTCTTCACCGGTAAAACCGCCCACCACCCCGGTAGATAGCGTGATGGTGTTGCCCCCGGTTCCCTGAAAACCAAACACAAAGATGGGGTCGCCCACAATCAGCTTATTGGAGTCGCCAATCGGAACCGCCGGAAAGGTAACATTGCCGATGGGCTGACCATTGGAAGTTCGGGTGATGCGCAGAATGGCCAGATCGAGGTTGGGGTCGGTGGCCACCACATCGGCCTGGTAGCGTACCTCCGGCGGCTGATCCACAAAGCGAATGGTACCCACAAACAGGCGCGGGGCAATGCGCCGGTTCTCCAGGTCGCCGATCACGTGGTAGTTGGTCAAGATGAAGCCCTGGGGGCTAATCAGCGTTCCCGAGCCTACACTGGCCGAGTTGGTGCCGGTGGGGTAGGTGATGAACACCGTGGCGGCAATAATGCGCTCACGTACATCGCGGGGCAGGGTTTGGGTCAGGGCTATCCCCCCCGTCCCCCAGACCAGCAAGCAAAACAGGCTTAAAAGACCCAACCCCTTAGGTTTCATAGTCAACCTCCACGGTTTAACGCATGCACCGCGTTGTAACTCCGAAGTTAGCGGATTTTAAGCCCAAACCCGGTTCATTTGCACCACCGATACACACCAAGCCCTTCCGAAGCAGCTTGCACGAGCCACCCAGCCCTGCAAAAATCAAGGTGCCTCCACAGAACTTTCATATCCCTCAGGGTGCGCTCTGTTTACCTGGGAGCATGATCAGACTATGGGTAATGGGACTGATGTTAGCAGCCTTGGCCCTGGCGCAAACCGGGCTCACCCCGGCCACCGGCGGCAGTTTCCGGCTTCAGGTGCGCGGATTGGATCTGGGCAGGTTACCCGCCAAACCCCAAACTCGGGTGACCGGGGACCTATTCAAGGACTCGGCTCGAGTGAGCCTGCACTTTTTTGCCGACCCCAACAGCAATCCACCCCCCTACGCGCCACGTATTCTTTCGGTTGACCTCAAAGGGCCGCTCAAACAGGGCCAGACCTACCGCATAGGCGATCCCCTGAACTCCCAGGTGCGGGGCACACTGAGCTACGTGGATGACCGCAACCCCAACAACCGCAAGAGTTGGGGCGGCAGCGGGAACGTGACCATCACCGCCCTCACCCCTACCAGCCTCACCTTGCAGGGCAACAGCATCCAGATGAAGAGCCCCAAACACGGCAGCTTCGTGCTGAGCTTTGTGCTCAAGGTAGATCGTCTGCGTCGCTGAACACTTTTTACTGCACAACCAGAGGCTTTGCTGGTTTCCCAAAAATATCGTCCAGGTCATGTTTTTTGGTCAAAACCTGGTAGCGGCCCCATCAGCCAAAGCCAGCCGCTCAGGGTCAGGCAGGGTGGCAAACGATCAAGGCCTTGGTTTCGCCCAAACATGCACACCTTATCTACAGACTTCCCGCTAAGATAGATAGGTTGAGGTGGCCCATGGCGGCAACATCCCCTGTGCGCGTTCCCAAAGGTTCGATTCGACAACAACTGGTACAGCTCTTTGGCGCCTTGCTCAAGCCGCTTTACTGGTGGTACGAAAAACGGATCGAGGCCGAGGTGCGCCGGGGCCAGGCGCCCAAGCACCTGGGGATGATTCTGGATGGCAACCGGCGTTTTGCCAGGGAGCTGGGCCTGGAGGGACACCAGGGCCACGAATTTGGGGTACAGAAAGCCTACGAGGTGCTGGAGTGGTGCCTCGAGCTCAAAATTCCTACCGTGACCATATGGGTCTTTTCCACCGACAACTTTAACCGCAGCCAGACCGAGGTCGAGACCCTCATGCAGCTCTTTGTTCAGGAAGCGAAACGGATGGCCCAAGACCCCCGCATCCACGCCAACGAGGTGCGGGTCAAGGTAATTGGCCGGCACGACCGCTTCCCGCCCAAGGTGCTGGAGGCCCTGGAAGAACTAGAAAAAGCCACCGAGCACCACAGCGGAATGCTGCTCAATATCGCCATGGGCTATGGGGGGCGGGAAGAAATTGTGGATGCCGTCAAGAGCCTGCTGCTCGAGGCCGCCCAGACCGGCAAGTCGCCGGAAGAGCTGGCTGCCGAACTCGACATTGAACACATCTCCGAGCGGCTCTACACCGCGGGTGTACCCGACCCCGACTTCATCATTCGCACCTCGGGCGAAATTCGGCTCTCGGGCTTTTTGCTGTGGCAGGCCGCCTACAGCGAGTACTACTTCTTCGACGCCTTCTGGCCTGCCTTCCGTAAGGTGGACTTCCTGAGGGCGGTGCGCGACTACCAGAAACGGGAGCGGCGTTTTGGGAAGTGAAGCAAGCGTTTAGCGACCCAGCATCGTCAGCAAAGCCAGCAATCCACCCGGCAACAGCCCCAGGGCCACATAAACCCCCAGCCGCCCGGCGCCAAACGACAGTACGGTTTTGAACAGGGTGTTGCTCAAAGCCGCAATCAGGATGGCGATGGCCGCGACCTGCAAGACCAGCTGTTCGCTGGCCGTCAGGCGCGCCAGCGAAAGCGAGATGGCGTCCAGATCGGCCACACCCGAGAGGGCGCTCACCGCAAACACCCCCGCACTCCCGAAGGCCTCGAGGCCCACCGCAAACCCAATCAGGGTGGCGGCCAGTAAGTGCCACAGCAGCGTCTGCACATCATTACGCTACTCCTTTTGCCGCAGGACAAAGCCCCCGCCCCCATCAACCCCCCAGAAGGGGCAGGTTTGCCCGCACCGTTGTACCGGCACCGGGGCTGCTGACCACCTCAAAGCGACCCCCCAGGCGCTCGATGCGCTCCCGCATGGAAACCAGACCCAGGTGGCCCGGATACTCACGCTGGCTATCAAACCCCACCCCATCGTCGCAAATCTCGAGCTGTACCATACCGTTTGCCTGCTGCAAGCGCAGGTGCGCTTTGTGGGCTTTGGCGTGCTTGGCGATGTTGTTGAGGGCTTCCTGGGCCACGCGGTAGAGGGCTTCTTTGGCTTCCAGGCTCATAGCAGGCTCGGGGCCGAGGTGGGCCTCCAGAGGAAGGCCGTGCCGAGCCCTTAGTGCAGCAGCCTGCTTGGCCAGTGCGGCGACCAATCCCTCTTGCTTAAGCGACTCCGGACGCAACTCGAAGATCAGGGCCCGCATCTCGGCGATGGCCCCCTCGGCCAGGTTCAACACGAAATCCAGCGCAGCGGGGGCCTGTTCCGGGTTGCGGGCCAGCTGGGTTTTGGCGGTGCGTACCCCCAGCACAATGCCGTAGATGGCCTGAGAAACCGAGTCGTGCAGGTTGCGGGCCAGTTTCTGGCGCTCCTCGAGGGCCGCCTTGCCCTGGGCCTCGGCGTAGAGGTGGGCGTTGCGAATGGCCACGGCGGCCCGCCGGGCCAGCGAGGTAAAAGCCCGCTGCTCCTCGGGGCCCAGGGTGTGAGGAAGCAAGTTATTAATGCTAAAAACTCCAAACACCTCGCCATCGAGGCGTATGGGGATGTGCATGAAGGCCCGTATGCCCTCGGGTTCGGTCACGCGGCGGTCTACCCGTTCGTCCTGGTGGGTATCCTGTACCACCACCGTCTCGCCGCTCTGGGCTGCGTGGGCCAGCAGGCCCCGCCCGGCGTACTCGTTCATGACCTGCACGAACTGCGAGGTAAACCCCCGCTGAGCGCGGGTGATGAGGTGCTGGTGGGTTTCATCCCAGATCAGGATGCAGCTTTTGTCGGCCCCCAGTAGATCCACGCACACATCTACCAGCGCCTGCAAGACCTGATCGAGCTCGAGGGAGGCATAGAGCTTTTCGTCGGCCTGGTAGAGGGCCTCGAGACGCTTGCTTGCGAGGCGCACCTCCTCCACCATGTCCTGGGTCATATCCCGCCCGTTCGCGTCCGTAGTGGGCGCCTCGTGGCGGCGCAGGGTCTGGGGTGAGGTGAGGTCGTGGACTATGGCCGCTCCGTACACCTGGCCCTCCACCTCCAGATACAAGATGGAGCAGCGCACATACCGCCAGCTTCCGTCCTTTCGTACCAGGGCTATCTCGAAGATGCCGGGCAGGGCGCTGCGGTTGTGCTGGATACACTTAACCACCCGTGTGCGGTAGGGCGGCGCAATCCAGTTCAGGATGTCCACGGCTTGCAGTTCCTCCAGACTATAGCCCAGCAAGTTCTGGGCCGCCCGGTTGGCGTACACCAGCCTGCGCTCAGCGGAGGCAATCAGAATCGCGTCGCGGGTGGCCTCCAAAAGCCCCGCCAGGGTTCGGGGGTCGAGCCGGAGCAGGAAGTCACCGGAGCCCAACCAGCCCCTCCCGAATGGCGAACAAAGCCGCCTGGGTGCGCGAAGACAGCCCCAGTTTGGACAGCAGGTTAGAAACGTGGGTCTTGACGGTCAGCTCGGACAGGTTGAGCTGCTGGGCGATGCGCTTGTTGGATAGCCCATGCGCCAACAAACGCAGGATTTCAGTCTCCCGGGGGGTGAGGGCCTCGCGCATCTCGGCGGTACGCACTTCCTGGGCCAGCCGCTTCGCGGCCTCGGGGTGCAGTCGCACTTCCCCCCGGCCCGCCGCATGGATAGCTTCCACCAGTTCTTCGGGGTGGGTATCCTTGAGCAAATAACCTGTTGCGCCGGCGTGCATGGCTTCAACCACCAGCTGGTCTTCCAACACGCTGGTTAGGGCAATCACCTCCACCTCGGGAAAGCGCGCCTTAATCTCGCGGGTCGCACGCACCCCATCCATCACCGGCATCAGCAAGTCCATCAGCACCACGTCGGGGTGCAGCGCAGCCACCTTCTCCAGGGCCTCCTGCCCGTTTTCGGCCTCGCCCACCACATAAAGCCCCTCATCGGTGGCCAGAAACATCCGCAACCCCTGGCGCACGACCGCATGGTCGTCCACCAGCAAAACCCCCAGGCTGGCCTTTGGGCCGCGATGGCTCATGGTTTCAGGGTACACCGTGGCTGTTCGGCTCACCAGGGACAAGGGTTTCCCGTCGCATGGCCCCCATGAAGGCCAATTTTTTGGAACCCGAAATACACCCTTCCTGACGACCGAGGAACAAATCGTACCTCTTTCCAGGGGGCGGCATCGCCCTCCCTTGGGCAGATAGCATCGAACCCGTTGGTTCATAGCCAGCGCACCATATAAATCGGCCCCAAGCCCCAGGGCTGGTGCATAAAGTAAAGCCACGCCTTCCTCCAACGGGGGAGGCTAGGTGGGGGCATAACACCCAGCCATCTCGCCTTGCTACGAGCATTTTTGCAACCCCAGGCGTCTGAAGCGCCCCTGGCTGAGGTTTGTGAGGGTTCACGCACCGACCCTGCCCCAAGCCCTAACCCACTGAAAAAAACACCAGTGATCTGCTAACTAGGAATTTCGATATGCAATACTGTCCCCCTCAATGAGCTGCACATCGCAATTTTGGGCAATCATCGTGCTTAAAAACTACTGAAAAACAAGTTACCTGTGCACTAGGGCCTCGAGGCCAGGTTCAAAACCACCACCCCCACAATAATGAGCACAATGCCCAGCGCAATCGCCCCGTTCATGGGCTCCTTGAGTACCAACCAGCCCAGCACTGCAATCAGGGCTGTGCCCAGCCCCGACCAGACCGCATAGGCGGTGTTGAGCGGAATGGTTTTGAGCGCCAGGCTCAGAAAGTAAAAAGCCAGCCCGTAACCCAGCACTACCACCAGCGAGGGCAGCAGTCTGGTAAAGCCCTGCGAGGCCTTGAGAGCAGTAGAGCCTATGACCTCTGAAATAATCGCCAGCAAAAGCAGCCACCAACCGTTCATCTTTGCACCTTCTTGGAACCCTTCCCGATAACAGCACGGGCGCACACAACAAAACCTATGCCCCCTCCATAAGGCTACCGGCTATGGGTCATACCCAAGTGCAACATGAACCATGTCCAACCAACCACGCACCAGGCTGGGTTCAGCTTGTGTGTACAATACACTCTAATGATTCGTATCCTGCTTGCCGACGACCACGCCCTGTTTCGCCAGGGGCTCAAAAGCCTGCTGGAGGCCGAACCCGACTTCAAGGTCATGGGCGAGGCCAAAGATGGGCGCGAGGCCCTGCGCCACGCCCTCGAGGCCCACCCCGACATCATCCTGATGGACATCCAGATGCCCGGCCTCGATGGGGTGCAGGCCACCCAGGAAATCCTCAAGGAGTGGCCCCAGGCCAAGGTGATTATGCTCACCATGTACCGCCAGGACGGCTATGTCTTCGAGGCTGTCAAGGCAGGGGCACGGGGCTACATGCTCAAGGACGCCGACGCCAAGGAACTCCTGGAGGCCATCCGGCGGGTTTATCAGGGCGAGGTCTTGCTCGATGCCGAGATGGCCGAGCAAATCATCCAGGACTTCAAGGCCAAACAGGAGACCACCCCCAAAGAGCACGCCGAGCTATCGGAGCGGGAGGTGCAAATTTTGCGCCTGGTAGCCCAGGGCTACACCAACCTCGAGATTGCCTCCGAACTCTCGCTCTCCGAAAAAACTGTGCGCAACCGCCTGTCCGATATCTTCCAGAAGCTCCACCTGAACAACCGCACCCAGGCCGCCCTCTACGCCCTGCGCGAAGGCCTGGCGGAAAAAAGCGACGAGCAGTAGGCGCAGGAGGAGTAATCAGGAATCCTGCGTGGGTGCTTTTGTGCCATCGTTTGCGGCTGTTGAAAGTCGAAGGCTCAACGCCACATAGGACACCCGCATCTAAACAAACGACCCGAGACATGAGACCTGCAACAACCCTGCATCCTGGCGATGATGGGTCTAAGTGCGCCCACATTAGATTTTTGCGGTGACGGTCTCGGCGAAAGAAGTGGCCGGTGTTTAAAGCGGCGCGGCTTATGGGCTCCCCTTTTCGGGTAGAGCAAATTCCTAACGTTGTCGTACTTAGGATTACACCCCCGCTGCACAGCACGTACAAAGCCTGTATCATCAAAACCCGATGAGCGATCCTGCCACCCAAACCACCCTCGACCCTGTACTGCTGCTGGGGGAAATTGCCGAGATTGGCGGCGATCCCGCCCGCGGAGCCTGGGTTGCCCGCCAACTCCGCGCCCAGGGGCTACAGCCCCAGACCGATGAGCTAGGCAATGTGTGGGCCGGTCAGGGCTCCATCTTGTTGGTCGCTCATATTGACACCGTGCTGACCCCTACAGTTCTGCGGCGGGAGAAAAACCGCTGGTATGGCCCGGCGGTGGGTGACAACTCGTCGGGGGTGGCGGTCTTGATGGCCCTGGCCGGTGAACTGGTGGCCCTGGGCTGTACGGTGGCTTTTAGTGTGGGCGAGGAAGGGTTGGGTAATCTGCGCGGGGCCCGGCATCTGGTCAAGCATCTGCAACCCCAGCAGATGATCGGGGTGGATGGGTATCTACCTGGCATTGTGAGCCGTTCGGCAGGTTCACACCGGATGCGGGCCCGTTTTTTGGGGCCGGGGGGCCATGCCTGGGGCGACCGCGAGGCCCCCTCGCCGGTGCCGGCGCTGGGACAGGCACTGGCCCAGATGTACGCCCTCGAGCGCCCCAGCAATACCAGCTTGAATGTGGGCAAGTTGTGGGGTGGCGAGGCCATCAATGCCATTCCGCAGGAGGTGGGCTTCGAGCTTGATCTGCGGGCCCTGGAAGCCCCAGTACTGGATCAGAAAGTCTCTCAGGTACAAGAAATTTTGATGGAAGCTGCCCGAAGGTTCAATGTTCGGCTGGAGTTTGAGGTGCTGGGTGAGCGCCCGGCCGGCAGTACGGCCACCCCGGCCATGCTGGAAGCAGCCCGCAAGGCTTTTATGGAAGTAGGCCTCGAGGCCCAGTTCACCGCCGGTTCTACCGACGCCTCGGCGGGCGTGGAGGCGGGTATCCCCGCCATCACCCTGAGCGTGTATCGTGGGGGCGGCGCCCACACCCCCGAAGAATGGGTCGAACCCGAGTCGCTGCGCCAGGGCGTTCTGGCCCTCCGCAGCTTTGTACGGCAGCTCTTCAAAACATAACGGTCTTGTAACGACGGCTTTGCTACCCTCAGGTGCATAAGAGGGAGTTATGCCGAAGACCCGAACCTATTTATTGCAACTCTGGCAAGACCCGTCCGGTCTATGGGCGGTACTCAAAGACGAGACCAACGGGCAACTTCACCAGTTCGAGAGCCTCGAGGCCCTGACCCAGTTTCTTTCGCAAATCGGGGATGATCCCCCGCTCGAGCCACCCGGCACCCCGAAAGAAGTAGCGCTGGGTCTGGAGTAGCGAGAACCCCCAAACAACATCCACCCCGATGTGCGATAGGATAGTCCGGTGCGTGTGGGTGTTTTGAACAGCTGGCTTTCTAAGCGCTACCTATCTTTTTGGGAAGCATACTTGCGAGCGCTCGAGGTAGAGATTGTTCGACCTGAGGAGGAGGCCATAAACCTTCCCTTTCCACTACCGATTCGGCGCTTGCTGAGCCAAATCTTTAGTCTAAAGAGCCAGGGGGTGGACTTCTTATTACTGCCCGATACCCAGCTAGGCCAGGAGGCCCAGAAGGGCAGCTCCTCTCCCTGGTTGGTGGGCCTGGATGCGACCCTCGAGCAGCTTGTACCCGGGCTGCCCCTGGTGCTGGTGGTTCCCGCCGAGCTTTCACCGGAGGTGGCCGGTCTGGCGGCGGAAATCGGACAGAACCTGACCCAGAACCCCATGCTGGCAAGGCGGGCCCTGGAGCGCACCAAGCACCTGCTCAACGCCTCTTATTCACCGCCCAAACAGCCCGGAACCCATCCGATTGGGTTAATTGCCCAGCCCATGCTGCTCTGTGACACGCATTGGCTGACCCCCCTGAAGGCTGGGCTGGCCGCACACGGGCTGAGTCTGTTCCTGGCCGATAAAGCCCCGGCCGAACTCCGCCAGGAAGGGGCTCACCTGGAACTCGACCTGGAGCTGCCCACCGACCTCGAGGCCGCCGGTATGCACCGTTACCTCTCGAGGCTGGGCAAGGTGGAGGGGCTGCTCTACGTGCACGATGCCGAATACCTACCCCTGCCCACCCCGCTTCGCAAGCTGCTCAAAAAAGCCCCCCCTCCCAAGCCCTGGCGGATGGTGGGTCTGGAGGCTCCTTGGGAACGGGTCGTCGCCGAACTAGCTAAAGATCTCCACGCCTGATAGACTTATACTTCTGTGCCCCTTCTCGTGTGCCCCTTCTCGTGTGCCCCTTCTCGTGTGCCCCTTCTCGGGGGCGATGTTGACCCAGCAACCCCCAGGCTGCTCAAATAAGAAAAAGCTCACGCTCCAAAACCATTGGGAGGAATAGAGTGGTACAAATGCAGTCGCCCCGGCAAGACGAACCATCCCCCAGAACTGACCAGTCAGTATTTGGCCCCCTCAAAGCATTGATGCCCTACCTGCGGCGCTATGGCCCTCAGTACCTCTGGGGCATGCTGGCCGGTATCGCCTCGGTGGGCATGGCTTCCCTATCGCCTTATTTCCTGCGCCATGCCATTGACGCCATCCGCGCTGGAGAGGCTTACCTGGTCTGGGTCTGGGCCATTTTTGGTGCTGCCGTGGCCTCGGCCTTTTTCTCCTGGGCCAACCGGCAGCTTCTGGTGGTGGCCAGCCGCTACATTGAACACGACCTGCGCATGGGCTTGTTCAAGAAAGCCCTAGCGCTGGACAGCTATTTTTATAGCCAGAACCGCATTGGCGATCTGATGAACAAGTTCACCACCGACCTAGGCGCAGTGCGCGAGATGCTGGGGGGCGGCATCAACATGGGCAGCCGCCTGCTGATGTTTGTGGTGTTTGCCATAGCCTCCATGTATCTGGTCAGTGTCCCGCTGGCCCTGGCGCTTTCTCTGATCTTCCCCGTCATTTTTGTCATCATGTACTACGTTCTACGCCTGATTGACCAGCGCTACCGCGAGAGTCAGGAGTCCTTCGATAAAATCTCTACCCGCGCCCAGGAGAACTTTTCCGGCATCCGGGTGGTCAAGGGCTTTGCCCTGGAAGAGCGCGAGCTAAAGTCGTTCCAGGCCCTCAACAAGGACTACATCGCCAAAAGCCTGGCCCTGACGCGCGTGGACGGCCCGGTACGGGCCTTAATGGGCCTCCTGATGGGCTTTGCTGCTCTGATTGTGCTTTGGATGGGCGGTGGGATGGTCATCCGGGGCGAGATGACCGCGGGGCAGTTTGTGCAGTTCAACGCCTACCTGATGATGCTGGGCTGGCCGATTGTAGGGCTCGGCTGGACGCTGACCATCTTCCAGCGGGGCTCGACGAGCTACAAGCGGCTCGAGGAGTTCTGGCACGAGCCGGCCCGAATTGCCGACCCATCGAATTCCCTTCTCCCGAACGGGGCAAAGGGGGTGGCTGATGGCTTTTTGCGGGGGGAGGTCAAGTTCGAGGAGGTGAGCCTCGAGCTCGGCGGTCGCAAGGTGCTGGATGGCATCACCCTGACCATCCCGGAGGGCACCACCCTGGGCATTACCGGACGCACCGGCAGCGGCAAGACCCTTTTGGTGAGCCTGATTCCCCGCCTCCTGGATCCCACCGAGGGCCGGGTGCTGGTAGGGGGCTATGACGTAAAACAATTGCCCCTCGCTACCTTGCGGCGGGCTATCGGGATGGTGCCACAGGAGCCCTTTCTCTTCTCCGACACCCTGTTGGAGAACATCTGCTTTGGGCTGCCGGAGGTAGACCTACAGCGGGCCGAGTGGGCCGCCAAGCTGGCCGGGGTGCACGAGGACATTGTGGGTTTTCCCAAAGGCTACAACACCTCGCTGGGCGAGCGCGGCGTGACCCTTTCGGGCGGGCAGCGTCAGCGGGTGGCCCTGGCCCGGGCCCTGGCGCTCAGACCACCCATCCTGATTCTGGACGATGCCATGAGTGCGGTGGATACCGAAACCGAGTCGCGGATTCTATCCGGCCTCAAGAGTATGCTGGGACAGCAGACCACCCTCCTGATCGGTCACCGCACCTCGACCTTGCAGTACGCCGACTGGATTGTGGTCCTGGATCACGGCAAAATCGCTGAAGAGGGCACCCATGAAATGCTGCTGACCACCGGGGGCATCTATGCCGAACTCGACCGCATTCAGCGTCTGCAAGCGGAGGTGGATTAGCGCCCATAGTCTAGAGCGGATAGCTCATAGGCGATATAAAGCCACCCGCCATAAACCACTAGCCATCAGCCGCGGAGCCTTATGCACGAAGAAGAAGCCTTCAAGAAGAGTTTTGACGCCAAACTGGCCCGGCGCATTCTGGTCTACGTGCGGCCCTACTGGAAACAAGTGGGACTGGCCTTGCTGGCCTTGGTAGTGAGCACCCTTACGGCAGCCTCTACCCCGCTGTTTCTCAAATACGCCATAGACAACGCCATCGTGCCGCGCGAGGTACTGCCCCTGGCCCAGCGCTACGAAACCCTGCTCCTTATTTGCTCGCTATTTCTGGCGGTGCGGGTGGTGGACTTCATCGCCAACTATGCCCAGACCTACCTGATTAGCTGGGTAGGGCAGCACATCCTCTACGACCTGCGCTCGGAAATCTTCGCCAAGCTCCAGCGGCTGCACCTGGGCTACTACGACCGCAACCCGGTGGGCCGCCTGATGACCCGCATTACCTCCGATGTGGACGCTATCAACCAGTTCATTACCGGCGGGTTGGTGGGGCTCATTGCCGACTTCGCTCTGATTGTGGGCCTGATGACCTTCATGCTGGTGCTGGACTGGCGGCTGGCGCTGGTGGCTTTTGCCATCATGCCCATTTTCCTGGCCGTGACCACCTGGATCCGCAACGGCATGCGCGAGGCTTACCGGGCCATGCGGCTCCGGCTGGCCAAGGTGAATGCCTCCCTGCAGGAAAACCTGGCCGGGGTTCAGACCACCCAGCTTTTTGTGCGGGAACCGAAAAACGAGTCCCAGTTCAACCTGCTCTCGAGCGACCTCCGCAGGGCGTGGGTGGACATCATCAAGTGGTTCGCTCTGTTTTTTCCGCTGGTGGGCTTTATGGGGGAAATCACCGTGGCCCTGGTGCTGTGGTACGGGGGCGGACAGGTGGTGCAGCAGGCCATAACCCTTGGTCTGCTGGTGGCATTCACCGATTACGTGCGCCAGCTCTTCCAACCCCTGCAAGACCTCTCCGACAAGTTCAACATCTTCCAGGCCGCCATGGCTTCAGCAGAACGCATTTTTGGACTCCTGGATACCGAAGAAGAAGTGTCCGATAAGCCCAGCGCCAGGCAGGTCGAGCGCTTTAGAGGCCAGATTGACTTCGAAAACGTATGGTTCGCCTACGGCAAGCGCGGAGAGGCCAAACCGGACGGAACGGTAGATAAAGAGACCAAAGCGGAGGGCACAGGGGGTTCTAACCCTCCGCCCGAAGACGACTGGGACTGGGTGCTGCGGGGGGTAAGCTTCCAGGTGCGGCCTGGCGAGAAGATTGCCCTGGTGGGGGCTACCGGCGCGGGCAAGACCAGCGTGATTAGCCTGATTGCTCGCTTCTACGATGTGCAGCAGGGAGCCGTGAAGATTGACGGGGTAGATGTGCGCGAGTATGCCCAACGCGACCTGCGCCGCGCGATTGGTATTGTGCTGCAAGACCCTTTCTTGTTTAGCGGTACGATTGAGTCCAACCTGAGGTTGGGAGACGACCGTATTACACTCGAGCGTATTAAGGAGGTGTGCGCTTTTGTTGGGGCCGATGAGTTCATCGTGCGACTGCCCCAGGGCTACCAGACCGTGCTGCACGAGCGGGGGGGTGGGCTTTCCACCGGACAAAAGCAACTGCTGGCGTTGGCTCGGGCCATCCTGCACAACCCCGATATTCTGCTGATTCTGGACGAGGCCACCGCCAACGTAGACTCCGAGACCGAGCAGAAGATTCAGGCAGCGCTCTACCGGGTGATGGAGGGGCGCACCTCGATTGTGATCGCCCACCGCCTCTCGACCATTCGCCATGTGAACCGGATTCTGGTCTTCCGCAAGGGCAAGCTGCTGGAAGAAGGAAGCCACGACGAACTGCTGCGAAAAGGCGGCTACTACGCCAAGCTGTACGAGCTTCAGTACGTGCACGGCAGCGGCGAATAAAGCGGTCTTTGCAAATGTTCTCTTATAGCGCTTCGAGTGCGTCGCGCTGGCGCTCGATGAGGGCCAGCAAACGTGAGAGCAGGGCTTTTTCGGCCAGGATCACCAGCCCTTTTTGCTTCAAGGGCACCAGCACCAGCACCCACTGGGGCAGAGAAATGACCGAGAGCTGAGCAGACTGCCCAGCCAGCTCGTTGGCCAGGTTTAAGAGATCGTCGAAGACCATCTGGGCGCTGCTGGAAGCAAAAGGCAGGCTTCCGGCCACCACCTGGCCCGCCTCGATGAGGGCGATGGCCTCCACACCCCGGATCTGAAACTGGGCCAGCGCTTCGGCCTGGGTAGATGGGACAGAAACAGAAGCCTGTGGTTGGGGTGATGGGGTGGCTTCGGTTGGAGCAGGTTTGGGGGGTTCGGGCTTTGGCGGGGTGCTCAGTGGGGTGGGGGACTCGAACACATCCAGCAAGGACTCGAGGTCGGCTCCTTTGAGCTCCTGAAGTACGCTTTGGGCTGCTGCGTGTTCCTGTGCGAGTTGGGCCACTAGGCGTTCGGCCTCTTCCAGGGCCCGGCGCACCTCGAGCAGGCCGCTCACCCCCAGGCGGGGCAGCCGCTCAGCAGCCGAGTGTAAGAAATCGCACAACGGCTTGAGGCGAAGGGCAGTTTCGCCGCCCACGCTTTTGTGGGTGTTGTAGGCCTCCAAAAGCGCATCTATGCGCCCTCCTAACTCGGCCCGCAGGGTTTCCTGGGCGCGGCGCAGGCGGCCCAGCAAAGCGTGAATTTCGCTCAGATCGGGCAGTTCGCCGGCCTGGAGGTAGGCCCGGGCCTGGGCCACCTTGTCCTCGAGTTCTTCACCCCCCAGACCCTTCATGCTGCGGGCCGCCATCTCGTAGCGCGAGAGCTCCTCGGCCATCGCGGCCCGGCGGGCGGCAATCAGCTCACCCAGGGCCCGCTCCAGGGGGGTGGGGTCGGCGATGCGGCCCTGGGCGAGGGCCTCGCGGGTGGCCTGCAAGGGCTGCTTGAGCTCGATCAGGGACTCCTTGAGGGTCTGCTCGAGGTTGCGAATGCGCACCTCAAGAGCATCCAGCTTGCTCGCCACCAGCCCCCTGGCTTTGTCCACCAGTTGCCCCACGGCCCGCTCGAGTTCGCCCAGGCTCCCGGCACCCTGATCAATCTGCTGGATGAGGCGCCGCTTATCCAGATCGAGGATCTCGAGGGTGGGCAGGGCCTGCACGGTAGCCCTTAGTCCCATGCGCTTGAGGCTTTCCTCTTCGCGCTCGCGGGCCAGTTGGGACAGCAGTTCGGAGAGTTCCTGGCGCAAGGTCTGGAGCGAGGACTCGGAGATATCCAAACCAGCCAGGGCCGTCATGAAGGACTCCACCCTCGGGTGCCCCCGGAAGGGCGAGAGGGCGTGTTCGGCCTCGGTGCGCAGGGCGGCCAGGGCATGCTCGAGACGGGCCTGGCGCTCGCGAACCTCGCGGCTGGCTTTTTCTTCGGCCTCGAGGCCGGCCATGGCCCGCTCCAGCTCCGGTAGTTCCTGCGGTATCCCACCGGCGTGCAAGGTTTCCAGCACCACCGCCAGCCGGGCTTGCACCGGAACGGTTTTTTCGGGGGGCAGCTCGAGGCGGCCCAGCCGGTCGGCCAGCCATTCGTAGCGCACCCGCGCTTCGGCCAGGGCCTCTGCATGGGTGGCCTTGAGTAGTTCGCCAAAAGCCGCCAGGCGCTCTCCCAGGGGGTTGCCGGCCTGTAATTCAGCTTGCAGGGTGGCCAGTTCGCCGGCAATTTTGGGGATGCCCAGCACCGCTGCGTAGCGCTCCTTGAAAGCCTCCAGGTGCCGGGTATCCTCGGCCACGTCAATCTCGCGGATGCGTGACTGCTGCTCGACGGTCAGGGCGTCGAAGTCGAGGTCGAGCACCAGGGCTTCATCGTCGAAGCCATCCGGCGCTCCCTCCACCAGGGCGGGTGCCTCGATGGTGGGGTCCTTGAGCACCACCTGGGGCTCGGTGGGTCGATCCACGGCCGGAATATCTTCGATGGTGTCCAGGGTAATGGCTGTCTCGCTGGTGGGGTTTTGTACCACCGACGATTCGACCAGCTTGCGCATATCTGCAGCCAGGGCCCGGGCCCGTTCAACTTCGGCGGAGGCCAGGGTTTCCTGGGCGTGGGCCTCCTGAATCTGGCGAATCAGGTTTTCCAGACGGCGTACCTTGGGGCCTCCCACGCTCTGCACCCGCTGTAAGGCCATCTCGAGGTCGGCGATGTCACGGGTCTGGCGCAGCAGGGCCGACTGGAGCTTTTCCTCGAGTGTTGCCAACACCTCCTGCCCTTCACGCAGCAAGGCCCGCACCGCCGAGGCCTCGGGGTCTTGTTTGATCACATTAATCAGACCGCGCAAGCGTCCTACCTCGGGCCAGTCCAGGTACAGACTGAAGCGCTTGAGGCCGGCCTCGAGGTCGGTCAGTACGCCTTTGGCATGGGCCGATAGCTTGTCCGTGCCCGCTTTAGTGCCGTTCACTCCGCCAATACCCAGTTCCTTGAGCATCTCTTCGATGCGGCTGCGGGCTGCGTTGGGGCTCATTTTGGTCTGAAGCTCGCGGTAGACCAGGCGTTTGAGAATGACTTCGGCCTGGGACGCATCGAGCTTGTCCGGGCTGATGCCCAGCCGACGCACCCCCTCTTCCAACACCATCCGGGTGCGCTCCCCAAGCATGGGCTCGAGCGATCTACTAAGAGTCTGATACAACGACAAGCCCTGACCTCCGGATAAAACCATAGGATACCCGCACTGAACCTAGTGTATAGCGCACCAAAAAGTAGGGTGGTTCAAAACGACATTAAGAAATCCTCACAGCCGGGTTAAGGCTCCTTCAATTTTCATAGGTAACCTCATCCAGCACGCAAGCGAATCTGAGGGTGGCTCTCACAGGAGCAAAAACGATAGAGCACACATCTTCGCTCTGTCGGTCAAGGAACGAACTCCGTGATCCAAAGTCCGTAGCCCATCGTAAGAGTCCGTCAACATGGTTGAGCCGTAAACCTTGCTTCATTGCAGATCTCCGGGGTGCTCATGGCACAGGCATCTTGGTACCCCTTGAGCGCTGTTCGACAGCAGCCTCCACCAGCGCACGGAAAATACCCCACTGCTGTGGGAGCAGCTCGGGGTGCCACTGCACCCCCAGGTAGAAGGGGTGGCCCTCCAGGGCTACTGCTTCCACAATGCCATCGGGCGCGGTGGCGACCGGACATAGCCCTGGGGCCAGATCTTTGAGGGCCTGGTGGTGGTACGAGTTCACCCGAAAACGGGGCTCAAATAGCTTGTTCAGGGGGCTCTGGCCCGTCTGTTCGACGCTGTGGCCCAGCACCGGCGGCTCGGCTTTCTGGTAGTGTTGCACGCTACGGAAACCCTGGGCGGGCAGATCCTGGTAGAGGTTACCCCCCAGGGCTACGTTCATCACCTGTACCCCCCGGCAAACCCCCAGGGTGGGGATGCCATGCTGGGCGGTGTAGCGGGCCACAAACAGCTCTATGGCATCGCGCTCCAGGCTCACCTCGCCCATCTCCGGGATGGGCTCTTCGCCAAAATGCGCGGGGTCTACATCTACCCCACCGGGCAGCAAGACCCCATCGAGTTGGTGCAGCAGGGCAGGCAGCCTATCGCTGGCCTGGGGGGGAAGGATTACAATGCTCGCACCCTGGCTTTCCAGAGCCCGTACGTAGGGCTCGAGCAGGCCCCAGATTCTGGTTCGAAAAAGACCTTCTGTGCTGCGCGATTGAGGGGTCACACCGATGAGCATGTCCCAATCCTACACCGCCCTGCGACCTGAGTTTAGAGAAGCCCTCAAGGAAGCGGCCCGCCTCTTCCCCACCCCTTTTTACGCCTACGACCTGCAGGTCATTCTGGAGCGGCTGGAGCGTCTGCAAAAAGCCTTTCCGGGTGCTGAAATTTTCTATGCCATGAAGGCCAACCCCCGCCTGGGCCTGCTACGGCGGCTGCTGGAGCGGGGGGCTTTTGTGGAGGCCGTAAGCCTGGGCGAGGTCTACCGGGCGTACAAGGCCGGCTTCCGGCGCAATGAGGTGTTGTTGAATGGGCCGGTCAAGACCCCGGCCATGCTCAAAGAACTGAACCTGGCGGGCATCCCGATTCTGGGCCTCGATTCCCTGGCCGACCTCAATCGGGTAGCCAAGCTACTGCCCAAGGCCCAGGTTCTCTTGCGGGTCAACCCCGACCTGCCCATCGCCACCCACGACCATCTGGCCACCGGGCGCGGCGAGAGCAAGTTTGGCATCCTGCCGGAAGAGGTAGGGGCCGCCCTCGAGCAAGCCCGCCACAGCCACCTGGAAGTGCTGGGCCTGCACATTCACCTGGGGTCGGCCCTCGAGCACCCCGAAGACTACTCGGCGGGCTACCGGGTGATGGACGAGCTTTACCGCACCCACGGCCCCTTTCAGGTGATGAACCTGGGGGGTGGTTTTGGCCTGGGCCTCGACCTGGGCGAGGTAGGAACACAGGCTATCGCACTGGCCCGCAAGCACAGCGCCGAGCTATGGCTCGAGCCGGGGCGTTACCTGGTCGCCGAGGCTGGGGTGCTGGTCACGCGCTGCTGGGGCGTCAAGCGCACCCGGCGCAACTATCTGCTCATTGACGCGGGCATGGGTCAGTTGATCCGGCCCATGCTTTATGGCGCCATCCACCCGGTCGAACCGCTCTACAAAAACCCCCTCCAAGAAACCTACGACCTGGCAGGCCCGGCTTGCGAGTCGGGGGATGTGCTGGCGCGGGATATCACCCTGCCCGAACCCCAGGAGGGCGATTTGCTGGCCATTTTGCAAGGGGGGGCCTACGCCAGCAGCATGAGCAGCAACTACCTCGACACCCCGCGCCCCGCCGAGCTGCTGTGGACCGGTCAAAACTGGGAAATCATCCGCCGTCAGCAAACCTGGGAAGCACTCTTTGAAGACGAGTTATAAAGCACGGGCCTGAATGTGGCCCATGGGTACAGCAAGGGCCGTCCCAAAGGAAGCGAGGCCGCTTCGAGCCCTGGGTGTGTTCAGATGACCCGCCCCACGAGGCCAGATTGGCTACCATCAAAGACAGGGGTGGAAATCATGTCTTTAGAACAAACCACAGGCGCACCTAAAGCATCTGGGAGGGTCGGCCGTGTCGATTCAAAAGACTCCCCTTGAGGATCCCCTTGGCACAACCCGGGGGATCATGGTGGTGCGCACCGACCTCGAGGGGCGCCTTACCTATGCCAACCAGGCCTATCTGAACTACATGGGGCTGCCTGCCCTGCCGCTAGGGGCCAGCGCATTGCAGCATGTGGCCAAAGAAGACCTGCCGCTGGTGCTCTCTACTGTCAATAGAATCCTCGAAAACCCCCTTCGGTCCTGCTGGGTAGAGTTTAGCAAGCCGCTCGAGAAGGCCTGGAACCGCAGCCGCTGGGAGTTGGTGGCGGTGTTAGACCCAGAAGGCCAACCGGTGGGCATTCAGTGCGCAGGCTACGATATCAGCGATTCTTACCGGCAGGCCCGCTTTCAGGAGGCATCCGTAGAACTCCTGGCCTCGGGGCTCAAAGAGGCGCTCTGCTCAACCGAAGTACTGCGGCGGGCCCTGGAGGCAGCTTTTAGGGTGGTGCCGGTGGCGCAGGCCGGTAGCGCTACCCTCCTCCAACCCGAAGGCCACTTTCGCTTTGTGGCGGCCTGGGGCTATGACCTGGAAGCCTTGCAAAGGGTGGTCTTGTACCCCCAAGAACCCCTCTCGCTCAGCCAGCACATCCAGGCTAAGGTCTTTACCCAGACCGACATCGCCCGCTTCAATAGCCGGCTCGACCCTGAACGCCGGGATCTGCTGGAAGGGCCGGGGCGCGCGAGCGAGATCCAGGCTATGCTGGCCACGCCGGTGGTGGTCAAAGGGGTTCCAAGGGCCTACTTGTACCTCGATCACTTCGAACGCGCCGACGCCTTCGACGAGACCGACGTGCGCCATCTGGAGGGTCTGGCCCACCACGTGGCCTGGCTGCTTTACGGAAACGAACTGCAGGAGGAGGTGCGTCTGGGTCGCTACCGCGACCCCCAGACCGGTCTGGACAACCTCCACAGCCTGAAGGAAGTGCTGGTGGAGTCCCTGACGCCTAAAGCCCTGGTGGCTTTGCACTGCCGCTCGCTGGAGCGTATCCGGCGGCTAGAAGGGGAGGGCGTCTGGGCGGCTGTGGTGCGCTCCATTACAGACCTGCTGAAGTCTGAGCTACGCTCAGATGACCGCCTGGCTTTCGACCGGGATTTGTTCTGGCTGCTACTGGAAGGTGTCGAGACCTCCTCGGAGGTTATGGCGGTACTGGCCAGGCTACAAGCGCAGGCGCAGGCACAGCTTGCTTCCCGCTGGCCACAGCTCGACTTTAATCCGCGGGTGGGTGTGGCCTTAGCCCGCCCGGAGATCGCCCTGCACGAGCTTCCCGAGGCTGCCGAAGCTGCCCTGCAACAAGTGCGGCAACCCGGGGGCATCTCTATTTATGAGCCGTTCCTGAGGCAAAACACCCTCGAGGACGACTGGCTACATCAAGCCCTGGCACTGGCGCTGCGGCCGCTCAAAGCGGGTGGTGGTGCGCCCCTGGATTTTTTCCTTCACTTTCAGCCTATTCGACGTCTGGCTGATGGGCAATTGCAGCACCTCGAGGCCCTCTTGCGCTGGCAGCATCCGGAGCGGGGCCTGATTTCCCCGGGGCGGTTTGTGTCCATCGTGGAAGAGGACGGTTGGATGATTGAACTGGGTGACTGGATACTTGGCGAGGCAGTGGCCCGTGCCGCTCAGTGGGGGCTTCCGGTGGCGGTGAACCTGGCAGGCAGCCAGCTTGAGCCAGCCCTTCCCAACCGCATCGCCCATCATCTGCAACGCCATGGTCTGGCCCCGCAGCAACTTGCCCTCGAGGTAACCGAACAGGTACTGCTCGACGAGGGCCGTCTTGCGGTGCTCCAGGACTTGGCCCGCCGGGGGTATTCCCTCCACCTCGACGACTTCGGCACCGGTTTTTCCTCCCTGGATCAAATCGCCCGCTTACCGCTGGCGGCCATCAAGCTGGATCAGGGGTTTGTAAAAAGCCTGGGCCCCAACCCCTCCCCCGGAACCTCCGAAGCCCGCCTTATGAAGGCGGTGCAGGGCTTGGGAAGCGCCTTGGGACTTGAGATCATCGTCGAGGGCATTGAGACCGAGGCACAGCGTCGGTTCCTTTTGGCAGAAGGTTTCTCGCTGGGGCAGGGCTATCTGCTGGGCCGGCCCGCAGCCACGGTCTTGGAGAGGAGGAAAGCTTGAGCCCGATGCCCAACCGCTTCCTATGGACTCTTTCTTATGGGATGGTTGCCATTGGCGCAGTGTTGGGCGCGCTGATTTTGCATTTTTTGGGTTCTTATCTTTCTTATCAACTTCCTTTCCTCATGATTTTTACAGCCACCACGGCCAGCGTTTATGGCCTGCTTTGGGGGCTTCTGGCCGCTGGAGCATCCGCTTTTCTCCTGGCGCTCACAGGGGGGTTTGAGGCTCTCGATGGTGCATTGCTACTGCTATCTGCAACGATTGCTTATGGGGTGGGAGAAAGCCTTCGCAGGGCCCACCGCCGTGCCAAAGCTTTGCTTCGCAGCCACCAGCTCATTGCGGCGGCCCTGGAGGTTCTTCCTGCACTCGAAAACCGCCGTACCCTCCTGGAAAACCTTCCGCAGCGCCTGAACCATTTAGTGTCGGGCGGTCACGTAAGCGTCTGGTTGCCTCAGGAACAAGCTTTTCTGTTGCTGGCTAGTGCTCCGGCCCTTGGCCTCCACAAGGTTTCGGCCCAGGGTGTGGTAGGACAAGCGTTTCGTGAAGGCAAGCCGGTATGCGTACAGAACGTACGGAAAGAGCCGGCCTTCATTGGCGCCTCGGGCTTTTCCACCCTGGCCGAGCTGGCCCTTCCCCTTTACGAGCGAGGGGAGGTGGTGGCGGTACTCAATCTGGAGAAGATCAAGCCATTTTTACCCGAGGAAATAGAGGGCTTAGTGAGGTTTGCCGAAGCGGTCAGCCTTCAACTAGACCGGCTGAGCGACCTCGAGGTACGTTACCTACTTTCCGACCTCGCGGTGGGGCTGCAAAAAGTACATTCCCTTAAGGAGGCTTCGGAAATGGCCCTCTCGCTGCTGCTGCAAGGCCTCTCCCTCGAGGCCGGGGTGATCTGGGAGGCTCGAGGGGCCCACATGCAAGCTATTGCTTACCAGGGAGTGACCGAAGCCAGCTTATTGGAGGTTTTGCGGGACGGGCTGCCGTACGGGCAGGGCCTGGCCTGGGATGTGTACGCCTCGGGAAAGCCCTTTTTCACACAGCACTACGCAGCAGAGCCCTACGGGGTTCGTGCTTTGCAGGCGCTGGACTGGCGCACTTTTGTGGCCCACCCCGTCCCGACCTCCGGCTCCAATCGAAGCCGCTTTGTCTTGGTTACAGGTACACGCAGCGAAAGAGTCTGGCGCAATGCAGAGCGGGAGCTACTGCAGCTTTTTTGTCAAACCCTGGGCATTGGGTTTGAGCGTTTGGTAGAGAAATTCCGGCATGAAGTTACTAATAGTCTGCTGCAGGAACTGCTGGAGCAGCCCTCAGAGAACCTCTATCAGCGGGTACTGGAGGAAGCCATCGGCCAGGTGCCAGGCAGCGAAGCGGGAAGCTTGTTGGTACTGGAGCAGGGGCTCTACCGATACAAAGCCGCTGTAGGGTACGACCTCGAGGCATTGCAGGCCACACCTTTTAGCCACACAGACATGCTCAAATGGTACGGTTTGGGGGAGGAGAGTTCATGCCAGGGGGAGCCTCGCATTTTGAGCACAAAAACCAAAGCCATTGCAGAGGTCAGCTACGAAACAGCACCTCAGGAAATTATGGACTCTGCTGGCAAGGTTCAGGAAATTCAGGCCAACCTTTGCCTGCCCATCCCTTATCAAGGCCAGGTGTTGGCCTACCTTAACTTAGATAACCTGCACGACGCCCAGGGTTTCGGGGAGGATAGCCTGCGCGCAGCGCAGTTTTTCGCTTCTCCCTTGGCTACACTGCTGCACGATAGCAGAATCCACCGCCTACTGGAGGAAGCCGCCCTCACCGACTCTCTTACCAAGCTTCCCAACCGACGCGCCTTCGACAAAATTTTGCGGGAAGAACTCGAGCGGGCTGTTCGGCACGGCTATCCGCTTTCCTTAGCAGTGATGGACTTAAAGGGCTTCAAGACCATCAACGACACCCTGGGCCACGCCACCGGGGACCTAGCCCTCATTAAAGTGGCCGAACACCTTGAAGCGGAGCGGCGCTCGGGAGACCACCTGTTCCGCTGGGGCGGCGATGAGTTTGCAGCCATCTTCCCGCATACCCGCAAAAATGAAGCGCTCGCGGTCACCTCCCGCTATGCCCATGCCATCGAGTCGATAAGCTTTAACAAACTGCCCCTGCGAGCAGATATTGGACTTGCCGCATATCCAGAAGATGGCGCAACGCCGGATGCGCTCCTAATTGCGGCAGATAACCGCATGTACGAAGCCAAAGCCAGGGGCATTTTCGCTACCAGCGAAACCGAGAGCGGAATGCCATAAATAGGCAGCTTCATTTCGATCCCAGATTAGAGCGGTACCCACGAATACTCGGTACGGCGGGGTTTACTGTGCCAGGTACATTACGTTTCACTGTGAGAGA
Organism: Meiothermus sp.; assembly: GCF_026004115.1. Classification (NCBI taxonomy): domain Bacteria; kingdom Thermotogati; phylum Deinococcota; class Deinococci; order Thermales; family Thermaceae; genus Meiothermus; species Meiothermus sp. Next base: position 1,638,447 of record NZ_BPIM01000001.1, on the reverse strand, counting down.
CTGTCTGATATTATTTAGTTCCTAATTTTCCGAACAATCATCCAAAATGTCGCTCGCAAGAAAAGGTTTTGATAGAGGGTTCCGCAGATGGGCACTGCCCCCACCCGACCTCCCCCGCTGGGGGAGAAGAGGAGGTTTTTCGCCAAGGCCAAATGGAATGCAACAGGTAGGTTCTTATGATACCAGATTCGGTTAGTTCGGCGCCGGATGGCGGCGAACTAACAGGGCCGAAGTTATCCGCGTAGCGGAGGGCGTAAGCCCCTTGGAAGTTATCCGCGTAGCGGAGGGCGATACCGCCCCTTGGAAGGCAGACGCTTTCTTCGCCGACCGAAAGGGCGGGGGGTGCTCTAGGATTCAAAAAGATAGCCTCTGGGGGTCTCTGGTTTGGATCGGTATTATGGTTAGAAGATTGGCTTCCTAGAGCCTTCTCAGACAGTCTCTTAGCTCTGTAGCCGATTAGTTCTGTCTGGCAGCAGTAGGGCTCCGGGCCTGCTCGAGCTGCCCCAAAAGCACAATGGCATGCGGTACCGGTCGGCTGGGCACCCCGTCCCACCGCCGACCCACTGCCACCAACCGGTCCTGGTACACCAGCGAGGTCGAGTAACCCGAATCCAACAAGACAGCCTCTTCGACTCCCGCCGCTGCGGCCATCCGGGCCAGCAGGGCTGTGCTCACCGGCTGCAAGGAGGCGCCCAGCACCGGCTCGCCCTGGGCATAGCCAAAAAACACCCTGGGGCGGGGTTCCCAGTGGTCGGCGGGGGGGTTCTTGAGCGGCCAGACCGCCTTGCCCCCCCGCACCATCCAGACTCCGCCCACAAAAAGGTCGGTATAGTCCGGCATGAAGCGCCGGATCGAGTCGGGCCGGTTCATGTCGAACTTAAGCGGCACAAAAATCATGCGTTTGGGGTTCCAGGCCACCAGGGGGCGCTCCACAATCCGGTACATCACATAAGGGTTGCGCTCCGGAATGAAAAAGCGTTTGGGCGCTGCCACAATGGGCCCTACCATGGTGTTGTCCTGGGCTTTGAGGTCAGGGTCGGCAAAAAAGGTGCCGTTGATGCCGGCCACCGCTCCAGCCTGCTGTACAAAGTCGCGCACACTCTCGCGGTAGCTCGAGAGCCGGCTTTCGGCCCGCCCCCCCCGAATCATGGCCCAGCGCACGCCCAGGTCGCGGCGGTACTCCAGGCGCACGGGTGTTTCTTTCAGGCGGCGCTCCACAATGCCGATCCGCTCTTGGGGTTTGTCCTCGGGGTTGAGGGTATACCACGCGCGGGGCATCTGGGTCTGGATGTAGCGGCCAATGGCCAGCATATCCGGCGAGTCGCCCGGCAGGCGCCAGTCTGTGGTGAAGCCCATGACATAGCCCGCCTCGCGGGCCAGTTTGAGGGTCAGGGCATCGGCCTTGCCTTCGGGATAGGCAACGTAGACCACCGGGCGGCCTAATTGGCGTTCCAGCGCCCACTTCGACTCCAAAAGCTCCCGACGCTGCTCCGGCTGCGCGAGCTGGGTCAGGTCGCGGTGCGAGGCGGTATGGGAACCAATCGTCACCAGCCCTTCTCGATCCAGTTTGCGCAGTGTGGCCCAGTTCATGCGGGCCCGGGGCCCTCCGCGCCCCACGAAATCGGTGTGGACAAACATGGCCGCCGGGATTTTTTCACGTTTGAGGATGGGATAGATATGCTCGTAGAAGCCCTGGTGGTTGTCGTCGAAAGTGAGGGCTACAGGATTTTTTGGCAAAGGCGCGTTCAGGGTCAGGTGTCGGCGAAGTTGATCGAGGGTAATAAAACGAGCGCCCCTGGCCTTGAGCCAGGCGAGCTGCTGCTCGAACTCCTGGGGGGTTATGTCCCACCAGACATTATCCGCAGTGTGCCTGGGGAACACATCGTGGTAATTGAGCACAATGGCTTCCCCCGAGGCACGAGGGTTGAGCGGGCGGTAGACCGCTTCCAAAAGCTGAGCCTTCAATCGCCTGGTAGCAGCATCCAAGCGGGCTTTCGGAGGCCGGATTTTTCGTTCGCACAAGACACTAAGCGGCACAATTCCGATACTCTGCAAGTCTACAAAGTCCTGCCCAGGTCGCAGAAATCCGTACCATTGCCAGGCCGACCAACCCATCCCCCCAAGCAAACCCAGCACTCCCAATACAAGCAAGAATCGTCTCATAGCCCCCATCTACAACTACAGTCTTTCACAGTCCTTTGCACAGGCTGTGCAAAAGCACCATGATGGTAGTTTTATACCCCACCCCTGTCAGCGGAGCGTGACAGAGGCCGAAAGCCTAAAGCTCGAGCAGAAACTTGCCATTTACATCGCGGCCTTTGACTACCGTGCTTTACCCACTAACCCCAGCGGTTTTTTTGCCCGACGACCCAGAACCGCCATCAGCGTGCAGCTTCCGCTTTGCGCTGGGCTTCTTCCAGGGCCTGGCGGGCGGGCACACTACCCTTGAGGGCTTTTTCCAGGGCTTCTTCCAGGAAGTTGCGCCACACGGCAAATTGCGGTACCCGGGGGCGGGGCTGGGCCACCGCCACCTGCTCAAAGGCCACCTTGCGGTAGGGGTTCTCGCGGTAGAAGGCTTCCAGCAAGGGCGTCGCCGACTTGCGCAAGGGCACATAATAGCTGGCCTCCACCCAGGTTTTGATGTTCTGGGGTTCCATCAGGAACCGCCAGAACTCGAAAGCCCCGCGCTGCTGCTCCGGGCTGGCCCCACGCAGCACCACCAGTTGTGCTCCGCCCAGCGGAACCTTGCCACCGGGTTCACGGGGGATGGGGGCCACCCCCAGCTTGAAGGCGAAGGAAGCATTCTCGGCAGCCGGCCAGTTGGCAATCGAGGCCATGACCATCATGCCCTTGGTGCGGATGAAGTCGGTCTGGGCAAAAAAGCTCTCGGAGAGGTTGCGCACACTGGTACTGCCTTCGCGTCCCAGGCGTTGCAGGAACTCGAGGGCCTCTACCACCTCACGAGAGGTAAAGTTGGGCCGTCCATCGGCAGTGACCAGGTTACCCCCCCGGCTGGTCACCTGGGCCTCGAAGGTCCACGACTCCGACAGGGCAATAAAGCCCTTGGAAGTACGGCTCGTGAGCCCCTTGGCCGCTTGCTCGAACTCCCGCCAGTTGCTGGGCACTTTGAGCCCCCTGGCCCGCAGTTGGTTCTCGTTAAAGAAGAGCACCGGGGTCGAGGTGTTGAAGGGCAGCCCAAAACGGCGATTGTTGATGAGCCCATAATCCCAGGCGGCCTCGAACAAATCGTCCGTGAAGGCTTTGGGCAAAGCGTTCGCCAGCTCATCCAGCGGCAGCACCACCCCCTCGGCTACCAGGCGGGGGAACAGCAGAATCTCGGCCTGGAACATAACCGGCGCACCCCCGGCCCGCAGGGCTGCCAGGAGCCGGGTCTCACCCTCGCGGTAGTCGCCAATCAGACGCGGTGTGACCCGGTAGTTGCGCTGCGAGGCATTGAAGGCGCTCGCAAACTGGTTGATGACCCGCTCGGCGGGGCCATCCATGCTGTGCCAGAAGGAAATTTCGGTCTGAGCCGAGGCCAATCCGGTTAGCAAAACCAACGAAGCTAGCAGATGCTTCACACGTTCCTCCTGTGAGTAGCTCTATTCTACGCACAAACAGAAAACCATCCAGCCATCAGCAGGGGGTCAGGGGCATGGGAGGGATAACCATCAGATGTACGATCTCCTGGTCATACGCAAGCAAAAACCCCGGCTTTCGCCGGGGCTGTCTACTAGCGCCGCTCTACGGCGTTGGCCCTTCGTTGGGCCTCTTCCAGCACCTGCCGGGGGTTAGCGTTGCCTTTGAGGGCGCGCTCGAGGGCATCCTCCAAAAAGCTGTACCAGACAGTAAACTCGGGGTCTTGCAGCCATACTTCGGCATACTCCACCTGGCTAAAGGCCACCCGGCGGCGGGGGTCTTCGCGGTAGAAGTCCTCCAGCAGGGGCTGCGCTGCCCGGCGCATGGGCATGTAGTAGGTAGCCCGCACCCACTTGGCAATGTTGGCCGGCTCCATCAGGAAACGCCAGAAAGCCACCGCACCCCGCGCCTGCTGCTCACTGGCCCCCCGCAGCACCACCAGCGTACCCCCGGCCAGCGGCACTTTACCGCCTTCCGAGCGCGGCACCGCGGCCACACCCAGCTTGAAGGGGATGGGTGCGCGGTTTTCGATGAGAGGCCACATGGTGATGGGCGCAATGCCCATGAAGGTTTTGGTACGCAAGAAGTCCGCGACCGAGAACTGGGCTTCGGCGATGTTGCGGCTTTGGGCGATGTTGCGCTTCACCAGGTCTTGCAGGTACTGAAGGCTCTCCACCGCCTTGGCGTTGGTGAAGTCGGGGCGACCCTGCTCGTTGACGATGGCCCCCCCTCGGCTCATCACCAACACGTTGAAGCTATAGATGTCGCTCGAGACCGTGTACCCTTTGGCGGCGCGGGTGGTGAGGCGTTGGGCCGCCGTGGCCACATCGTCCCAGGTGCGCGGCGCCCCCAGTCCACGGGCGGCAAACTGGTCGGCGTTGTAGAAAAATACCGGGATGGACAGGCCAATCGGCAAACCATAGGTACGACCCCGCAACTTGCCCACTTGCAAGAAGCTCGGATAAAAATCGCTCGGCAGGTTGCCCAGATACTCGTCCAGCGGTAGGGCTACGTTGTCCTGGGCCATGCGGCCTAAAAAAGAGATTTCGGCATGGAACAGCGCTGGCGCACCGCCCGAACGCAAGGCAGCCAGCAGCTTCAGGCCCCCCTCGCGGTAGTCGCCCACAAAGCTCGGTACGATGCGGTACTCCCGCTGTGAGGCGTTAAACTCGCGGATCATACCCTCCAGCACCTCCTGGCCGGGCGGCCCCGCCGTGTGCCAGAAGGGAACTTCTACCGGGCGTTGGGCCCAGGCCAGCCCCAACCCCATCACAAGCAACATCAACAGACGCATGGACTTAATCATCCTCCACGGTTTGCCTTTGCAAACCCTTACCAGTTTGCCATACCGAGGATGAGAAAGGCGTTCAAGGAACTAAAGCAGCGGACAAAGATCAGGGTGAGGAAAAGGCCAGGGCTGGATGCTGCCACGACTTGCAGGGAGCGGAGGATCTAGAGATTGTGCAGCATCTCATACCGGATTCAAAAAGATAATCATCCAAACTAAAGACCCCCAGAGGCTATCTTTTTGAATCCTAGAGCACTCCCTTCCAAGGGGCGGTATCGCCCTCCGCTACGCGGATAACTTCCAAGGGGCGGTATCGCCCTCCGCTACGCGGATAACTTCCAAGGGGCGGTATCGCCCTCCGCTACGCGGATAACTTCGGCCCTGTTAGTTCGGCGCCATACGGCGCCGAACTGACCGAATCTGGTATCAGCCCTTGAGCCCTTCTTCAAAGGTCTCTACAATGCGCCGTTCGTAGAGCAGGTAGATGATGATCAAAGGCAAAGTTGCAGCCAGGGCGGCTGCCGAGAGCGGCCCCCAGTCGGCAGGATTCTGGCGCTGCAAATCGGTAATCCAGGTTTGCACGGTTTTGAGTTCCTTGCTACCCGCGACAATGCGCGGGTAGAGCACCAGGTTCCAGTGGGCAGCAAAGGCCAGCACCCCCGCTGCAATCAGTTGGGGGCGCAATAGCGGTAACAGAATGCGCGTCAGCAGGACCCGATGACCCGCGCCGTCCAGCCGGGCGGCCTCCAGCAATTCCTCCGGTACGGTACGCATCCCCTGGAAGAGCAGGTACACGATAAAAGGACTCGCCGCAAAGGGAAGTACCAAAGCCCAAAGGGTATCCAGAATCTTCAGGCCGACCAGCAGGCCGTACAAGGGAACCAGCAGCAGTTCCACTGGAATGGCCAGCAACACCAGAAAGAACGGCAAAATTTTCGCGCCTTCCTTGATGGCATAGGCCGCTAGAAAGCCGGTGGTGAGCTGCAGCAAAGTCACGCCGCCGGTCAGGAGCACCGAGAACAGCAAACGCCCCCAGAAGCCCTCCCAGAAACCGCCCCGGCCCAGCACCTCGAAGTTGGCCAGGCTAAAGCCCAAATTTCCAAAGATATCGCCACTAAATACCGCTTCCGGTGGAATGAAGGCCGCATAGGCCATCCAGACAAAGGGCAGGGCCACCAGCAGGGCCACCGTTGCCACCAACAAATGCCCTAACCAGCGCATGCACGAACCTCCAGATTGGTACAAGGACATAAGGGCATTAGGGCAGGGAGAAGCAGTCGAACACGCCCAACCCCCCGCAGCTCGAGCCCATCGGCACCACGCACCCCAGTCCGTGCGGAGCATACGGTCTTATGGTTCATTTCTCCTCCCGCAAGAGCCGGGCCTGCGCCAGGGCAAAGGCCAGGGTGAGCAGCAAGATGATGACCGTGAGGGCGGCGGCGTAGCCCAGGCGGCCCACTTCAAAGCCGGTTTTGTAGAGGTAGTAGCCCAGCACCTCGGTGCCGCCAAAAGGGCCGCCCCGGGTCAGCAGGAACACCGCCGTGTAGCCCTGTAAGGTGAGCACCGTACCAATAACCACCAGAAACGTAATGGCCGGGCGCAGCAGGGGCAGGGTGATGTAGCGGAAAGCCTGGGAAGCGGTGGCCCCGTCCACGGCGGCGGCCTCGAGCAGCGTTTTGGGAATGGCCTTGAGGCGGGCCGAAACCACCAGTACCCCATAGCCAATGTGCCGCCAGATGGTGAAGAGCATAATCAGAATCAGCGCCCAAAAAGGACTCTGATCCCAGCGCGGCACCGGCAGTACCGAAGCCAGTGCGCCGTACTCGGGTGAAAACAGGGTATACCAGGCCACCGTCGCCCCGCCCAGCGTGACCAGCCCCGGCAAAAAGAGCAGGGCTTTGATGGGGCGTTCGTAGGGCTGGCCGTCCAGCGCCAGGGCCAGCAGTATCGAGAGAATCACAAAGGGAATCAGGGTCATGACCCCAAAGATCAGGGTAATGCGCAGGCTATTGTAAAAATCGGGGTCGCGCAGAATGTTGCGGTAGTTCTCGAGGCCAATTACCCTGGGCTCCGACAACCCCGACCAGTCCCAGGTCGAAAAACGCAGCACATCTAGAAAGGGGTACAGCAAAAACAGGCCCAGCAGCGCCACCGCCGGGAGTGCAAACCAGTGAGCATTGTTGCGACCCATGCACCACCCACGTCGGCCCCGGAGGGCCAAACAGCATCAGGGTACTATACCAAAGCCCCAGGGTTTGTTTGCGGCACAGTTTTTTTTAAAGAGGTGGGGTGAACCGCCCGTCAATAGCCGTCCAGCCACCATCCACAAACAAAATGGTGCCGGTAATGTAGGAGGCCGCCGGTGAGGCCAGGAAAGCCACTGCTGCAGCCACTTCCTCGGGGCGGCCCCAGCGGCGCAAGATGTTGCGCTCGGCGTAGGCGTTGTACCAGTCGGGCTTGCTCTTGATGGGCGCGGTGAGGGGGGTATCAATCACACCAGGACCAATGGCATTGGCCCGCACCCCTTTGGAACCTAGCTCTACCGCCAAACCCCGGACGAGTTGCACGGTTCCGGCCTTGGTCATGGCGTAGACCGACTGCCCCGGCTCCACCACCAGCGAGCGGATGGAAGAAAAGGCTACGAGCGAGCCTGAGCCTTGTTGGGCCATGACCCGGCCTGCTTCAGTCAGTACGTTAAAAGTGCCCTTGAGATTGACGTTCACCACCCGGTCGAACTCTTCGCCGGTGTAGCTCAGGATGGGCTTACGGACGTTGATGCTGGGGGTCGTGACCGCCACGTCCAGCCGACCGTAGCGCTCCACAATACCCGCAATGAGCCCCTTGACCCCCTCGGCATCGGTAATGTTGACCTCGAGGGCCTCGGCTTGCCCACCGCTGGCCTTAATTTTTTCCACGGTTTCGGCGGCGAACTCGGCTTTCATATCCGCGACCACCACAGCTGCCCCCTGGGCCGCCAGGGCCTCGCAAGAAGCCTGCCCAATCCCCGAACCCCCACCCACCACCAAGGCCACCTGGCCGTCCAGTCGAAACATGTCTTTGTAGTTCATGTGTACCTCGCTTACAGCCTACCGCCCTTGGCCAAGAGCAACTGGCTATCGGCCATTAGCTTCTCTTCCTGGGGTCAAGATAATCCCGCAGCCCATCGCCCAGCAGGTTGAAGCCCAGCACCGCCAGGCCGATGGCCAGCCCCGGAAAAATGACCGGATAAGGCGTGAGCTCCTGGTAACTCTGGGCCTCGCGTAGCATCCGGCCCCAACTGGGGTTGGGGGGCTGGGTACCCAGGCCCAGGTACGAAAGCGCGGCCTCGGCCAGAATGGCCACCGCAAAAGCCAGGCTGGCCTGCACCACCAGCGGCCCCATGATGTTGGGCAACACGTGCCGCAGCATGATGCGCCCCTGGCCCATGCCCAGAGCGCGGGCCGCCTCGATGTAGGGCAGTGCCTTTACGGACAGTACGCTGGCCCGGGCCACCCGGGCAAAGGCGGGCACCGCTGCCAGGCCGATGGCCACCATGGAAGTCGTCACGCCCGGGTTGAAGATGGCGGCCAAAAGCAACGCAAGCAGCAGGGCGGGCAGCGCGTAAAGGGTTTCTAGCAGCACCGATAAAATCTGGTCGAGCCAGCCGCCCAAATATCCGGCCAACACCCCCAGCAAAAGCCCTACCGAAAGCCCAATACCCACCGCAATCAGCCCCACATAGAGGGCGTTCTGGGCCCCGGCCAGCACCCGGGCCAGGGTATCGCGCCCCAGGATGTCGGTGCCCAGGGGGTGCCCCTCGGAAAAGATGGGCGCCAGGCGATTGGGGGTAGTGGCGTTGGGATTGGTGGGATTCAGCGCGCTGAGGAGCACCATCAGAAGGATGAGGGAAATCAGAAAAGCCCCCGCCTTGAGCGAGATGGGCAGCCCACCCCACCAGGAACGCCGCCGGGCCCCTGGGCGATGCGCAACCTGGCTAGCCACCATCCACCTCTTGTATTCCGCTGGGCATGGGGAGCCATCTAGGCATAGCTCACCCTCGGATCCAACAACGCGTACAGGAAGTCTACCAGCAGGTTCATAAGCACGATAAAAGCCGCGATCACCAGCACCACCCCCTGCACCAGGGGGTAGTCGCGGGCGCTGATGGCGGTAAGCGAGAGCGAGCCCAGGCCAGGGATGCCAAAAACCGTCTCTACCACCACGGTAGCAATGAGCAGGCTGGCGAACTCGAGCCCCAGCACCGTCACCACCGGTAAAGCGGCGTTCCTGAGAGCATGCTTGTACAGCACCACCCGTTCGCCCAGCCCTTTGGCGAAAGCGGTACGGATATAGTCCTGGTGCAAGACCTCGAGCACACTCCCCCGTACCAGCCGCACCAGAAACGAAGCGCTGGCCAGCCCCACGGTGAGCACCGGCAGCACCAGAGCGGCCAGGGCCCGCTGGGGATTCTCCCAGCCGCCAATGGGAAAGCTGGTAGGTAGCGGCAACTTGAGCCAGACGATAAAGACGTAGATAAACATCAGGCCCACCCAGAACGAGGGCAGCACAATGCCCACCAGCGAGCCCGTAGAGACCGCGACATCCACCCAGGTTCCGGCCTTGCGCGCAGCCAGAATACCCAGCGGCACCGCCAGCAGGGTCGCCAGGAGCAAGGAGGCCACCACGATGGGCAAGGTGATGCCCAGCCGGGCCACGATGAGTTCGGAGATGGGCCGCTCGTAGCGAATGGACTGCCCCAGGTCGCCCCGCAACACACCCCCCAGCCAGTTCGAGTAGCGCTCGAGGGGGGGTTTATCCAGCCCTAGGCGGGCCTCGAGGGCCTCCAGGTCGGCAGGGGTGGCATCAATGCCCAAAATGGCCTGGGCCGGATTACCGGGAATGAGGAGGAGCGCCCCGAACACCAGCAAGGTCGCCAACCACAAGGTCACGAGGGCAAAGCCGAGGCGGCGAACGGTATAGGCAAACATGGTCAAACGTAGAGGGCCGAGGGCCTAGAGCGGGTAGTGCCCTGGACACTCGACCCCGGCGCAAGCGTTAGCGAACTATTGACGCACCCACACCTCCGCCACGCTGATGGCGGGGGTCAGGAAACCATCCGGCCAGTTCTGGATGCGGGCACGGTACGCCCCCAGTGCTGGCAAGCTCATGACCCATACCCCTGCCGCATCCTCGGCCAGCAAACGCTGCGCAGCAGCTAAGGCTTCACAGGCTTTGGTCTGGTTGGGAGCCCGCAGGTACTGGGTGTATAACTGCTGGAAACGCGGACTGTTGTAGCGCCAGTAGTAGCGGGGGTTGGCGTAGTTGGAAGTATCGTTGGCCTCCACGTGCCCGATGATGGTCATGGCGTAGTCGGCCTGGCTGAAGACCCGCTGAATCCAGGTGTTGAAGTCGGTCACCTGAATGGTCACCTGTAGCGGCCCCAGCTTGTTGAGCTGGGCCACCATGGCCTCGCCAATGCGGCGCTCGTAGGGGAACTCGGCGGCCAGGTTGAAGGTAAAGCGCAGGGGGTTCTGGTTGGTAAAGCCGGCCTCGGCCAGCAGGCGGCGGGCCTCGTCGGGGTTATAGGCGTTGAAGTTGCTCAGATCCACGTAGCAGGCTTCGCCCGGCGAACGCATGGAGCCGATCTTGGTGCCATAGCCCAGCATAGCCCCTTGAATCAGTTCGTCCTTGTTGGTCGCTAGGGTAATGGCCCGGCGCACCCGCACGTCGTTGAAGGGGGGGCGGCTGTTGTTGAAACCGGCCACCGCTTCAGCCGTAGCAGAGCCAGAGAACACCTTGAAGTTGCTGTCGCGCGAGAGCACCACCGCGTTCTCGGGCAGCAAGCTATAGGCAATCACATCCAGGTCACCGGCCCGCAGACCGGCCAGTTGGGCATCTCCATCCCCCAGGAAGCGGAAGTTGACCCGATCCAGGTAGGGCAGGCCCTGCACGTAGTAGTTGGGGTTGCGCTCCAGGCGCACCGCTACACCCCGCTCCCATCCAGCAAAACGGAAGGGGCCTGTACCGATGGGCTGCACCCGTTGTTCAGCCAGGGGGCGCTGGCGGGGGCCAATCAGGGACTCCGGACGCGAGAGGATGAAGAGGAAATCGTTGTTGGGCTGGCGCAGGCTGAACACCACCGTGCTGGGGTTGGGGCTGGTGATGTTGGCGATGTCACGGTAGAGATCGGGGCGCAGGTGGCCCGAGGCCCGGGTATCGGGGTTGCGGGCCCGGTTGAACTTGGCCAGCACATCCTGGGCGGTGAAGTCGGAGCCATCGTGGAACTTCACCCCCTGGCGCAGGGTGAAGGTGTAGGTCAGGCCGGAATTCGAGACCGTCCAGCGCGAGGCCAGCGAGGGCACAATCTCGCCTTTGGGGTTGCGCTTCACAAGCCCTTGCAGCACGTTGTCGTAGACCACCCGGGAGATATCGGCGCCCGCTACCTGGGTAGGATCCCAGGCCGCAGGTTCGGTCTGGATGGCGATGGTAATCGCACCCCCTCGTTGCTGGGCCATCCCCAAACCCAGACCAAGCCCCAAGAACGCCAGCAGTCCAACCAGATATTTCTTCATTGCTCTGCCTCCTTGACGCTGAGTTCGCCGGAAAAGACGCTGCGAACCACCCAACGCTGGGCAAATCCGAGCAAGAACCCGTTTCCAGCAACTGCCAACTCAGCTTTGCTAACAATCTAACGCGATTGTCAGATTTTAGCTAGGTGAGCATCAGCACACCGGTAGCCGCATACAGCCGGGCGGCTGCGATGAGTTCCTCTACTTCGATGTATTCGTCGGCCTGGTGGGGAACCGTCTTGCCACCGGGCCCAATCGTCACGATGGGCAGTCCCGCCCAGGCCCACAGAAAAGTACCGTCGGTAGCCCCCGGCACACCCCCATACCGAAGGGGCATCTGGAGTAGCTGTAAGCCCTGCTCTACCGCTTGCACCAGGGCAGTCTCGCGCGGGGTTTCGGTGGCAGGGCGGTCTTCAAAGACCTCCAGGGACGCGCTTACACCGGCCTCGAGGCTCCCCTCCAGGGCTTGCCTGAGCCTGGTTTTCAGCGCACCGTGATCCTGGCCGGGGTTGGTGCGGATGTCCAGGCCCACCCGCACCTGGTCTGGCATCACGTTGAACTGCCCTTCCCCTGCCCCCGCCTGAAACACCGTGGGGGTAACCCAGGGCAGCCCCAGGTACTCGTGCTGGCTTTCGACCTGCAAGGCGGCCTGAAGTGTTTGGAGGGCCACCACGAAGCGGGAGGCCGAGGGAATGGGGTTGGCCCCGGCGTAGGGCATGGCCCCGTGGGCCATCTTGCCCTGAAAGCGCACCCAGACCCGCATGGCCCCCTTCTGCCATAAGCACACCTGGTTTTCTTCCGGCTCGCAGATAATAGCCCCGGCAAAACCCTCGGCGTAGCCGGCCCGAATAAAGGCTTTGATGCCGATCATCAAGCCTTCTTCGTCGCAGGGAATGCACAGGCGGAGGGTTTTCTGGGGTTCTCCCAGCACTTTTTGTACCGCCACTGCCGCACAGATGGCCGCCGCCAGCCCTCCTTTCATATCGCAAGCCCCGCGCCCATAGATGCGGCCATCCACCAGTCGGGCCTCGTAGGGGGGGACGGTCCAGCGCTCGAGGTTCCCATGCGTAACCACATCGGTGTGCCCCTCCAGAATCAGCCCGCCGGGGCCTTCCCCCAGGTCGGCGATCAGGTTGGGGCGGCCCGGCTCTACCTCTTGCACGGTGGTCTTGAAGCCGCGCTCACGCAGGTAGGGTTCCAGAAAATCCACCACCGGCTGCTCACCGGGCCCCGGGTAGTAGCTCTCGATACGAACCAGGGCCTGGGTCAGGCGCACTACTTCGTCCACATCTACTTCCTGGGCAGCTCTTTGGGCGAGTTGATGCTTATTCATTTCAGCACGTCCTTGCGATTCTCAAGCGTGGCGTGGCAAAGTCAAAGCTCGGGCTGGCGTCTAGGGCGATGGGGGTTTCACCGGCCTTGCCTGCGCTTTCAGCCATCGTACAGGTCGCGGTAAGAAACCAACCCTCCCACCGAGTAGGCATGCAGCACCCCGTGCACCAGGGCCCGGGTGAACACATCGGCGGCCACCGCGCCAATGCGGCTGAGCTCGGCGGGGCCCTCTATTTCCACCTCGCCGGTGGCCAGGCAAAAAATAACGTCGCCATCGAACATGGTATGGGCCGGAAAGACCGCCCGGGCTATGCCGTCGTGGGCCATCTGGGCCACCTTTTGGGCCTGGGCCTTGGTCAGCTTGGCGTTGGTGGCCACACATCCAATCACGGTGTTGCTGCGGACAAAGGAATCGTTGAAGATGTCGGTATAGTCGGGCGTGGCAGGGGTTTTGGGGGGATGTTTGAGCCCAAACTCGCCGTTTTGTTCCAGGAACCGCGCATAAATTTCACCCGTCACCGGGTCGTGGGCCCGGCCATGGGCGTTGGCCGCCACAAGGGCCCCCACCACCACCCCACCCGGCATGGCCAGGCTGGCCGTGCCCACCCCTCCCTTGAGCCCCCCATTGCGGGCCCCCGTGCCCACCCCCACCACCCCCTGTTCAACCGGGCCAGCTTTTAGGTTCTGGGCCGCCCGGTAGCCATACTCGGCGCTGGGGCGCACGGTGGCGCTGCCCACCAGCAGGTCGAAAATGACGGCGGCGGGCACGATGGGCACAATCGCCTGGGTGCTCGCGTTGCCGACCGGGTAGCCCTGGCGGTGTTCCTCGAGCCAGCGCATGACTCCCGCGGCGGCCTCGAGACCATAAGCACTCCCGCCCGACAGCACAATAGCCTGCACCTTTTCGACCAGGTTAACAGGGTTTAGCAAGTCGGTTTCGCGCGTACCCGGCGCGCTACCGCGCACATCCACCCCTGCCACCGCGCCATCCTCTGGGAAGATGACGGTAACCCCGGTGAGGTTTTCTAAATCGGTATAGTGGCCGACCTGGATACCCGGAACATCGGTGATGGCGTTATGTGAACCAGGTTTCATAAGTGAGGCCTAGCATAACAAAAACAGCCGGTACTCTACCCGTACAACAAACCCCGCCCTGGGCTGGGGCGGGGCTGGTTAGAAGGCTGTTTCAAGCCGTTTTGGGTTTTTGTACAAAGCGCAATACGAAATAGACCACCGCCACCACAATCAGCACCGGAACCAGCACCCGCAGGAGCGCCCAGACAAAACCGGCCAGCCCTTTGAGAATGGCACCCAGAAAAGTAAAGAGCCAGCCGCCCACCCACAGCACCACCAGTACCGCCACGGCAATCAAGAGGCCCAACACCACCCACTCGAGGATGTCCTGCAGCGAACGCTCGTTCATAGATTTCAGGATAGCACAACGGCCTGCGCGCACATCCCTCTTTTGGAGGAATCGGTTTAGACAAGCCAGGGGTTTTTTCTTCTCCCGGCCTGGCTTTCAGCAAAGCCTTGTCCTGGCAGTGTTTTTGCAAGTTTCGGGTTCGGCCGGAATCCTCCCCCAGGCCCATTGCAATCAGGCCGATTCCCGTACCATGGGGGTAGTGGAGCGCTACCGACTCAGCGAAGGACTGGTGGTGGGGCGAAAACCGCTTCCGGCAGGGGACGTAATCCTCTCGTTTGTGGGGCCGGAAGGAGCGGCCCAGGCCATCGCGCGCAAAGCCTTGCGGCCCACCGGACGCAGCGGCAGGCTCTCGCTATTTCATCACCTGAAGTACCAGGTCTACCAGAAGCCCGGCGGCGACCTGCCCACGCTTACGCAGGTTGAGCTGGTGGGGCGGCTCGAGGGTCTGGAGGCTCCGGGACGCTTTCCCTATGCCAGCTTTCTGGCCGAGCTGGCCTTTCGCATCGCCTCGCCGGAAGTAGCAGGGAAAATTTGGCCCCTGCTCACCTCGGGCTTAAAGGGGATTGCCAAACACCAGCGCCCCCGTATCGCCCTCCTCTGGGCCGGGTGGCGCATACTTAAAGCGGCGGGGCTGGCCCCCAACCTGAGCGGCGAGGGGCTTTGTTTACTGGATGGCGACCGGGTGGAGCGCGGGGGAGTGTATCTGGGGTTGGACGGGATGGAGGCCCTGGCCGCCATTTTACGGCTGCCTGGAAGTGAGGCTATAGCCGTACTGGAAGAAAACGCTCCGCTGGAACGCTTGCAGCAAGCCCTGCTGGCCCACGCGCGTTATACCGTGGGGGAGCTCGGCTCAGCCCAGCTCCTGGCCCCCTCTCATGCAAAAGGGTGAGAATGACCCGGATGCAGTGGGCGTTTGTGTTGGCCTCCTCCCTGGGCGTGGGCTTGCTGCTGGCTTCCCTCCAGCAAAACCAGCCTCCACCTGCGCTGCCCAGCGGTCAGAGCATCCGGGTGTTGCTTTCCTACCGGATGGGGGCAGGCTCCTTTGAGACGCAGTATCTTTTCCCAGACCTGATGATTCTGCCCCAGGGGGGAAGTGTACAGGTTTTGAGTGGCCCCAGCCGCGAGAACCTTCAGCCCGTCGCCACGGTCCTGGCCGACAAGCCCTTGAATTTCAACCTGCAAAACGGAACCTTGGTAGCTACTTTTGAAGGACTGTCGCTGGCCCTCGAGGCCTTCGTTCAACTCAAACCCGCCGACCCCACAAGCCCCGTGCAGTACCGCCTGCTCTCTACCCCTCGGGAGAGCCTTCTCGAGTACCCCGGCGAGCTGTGGCTGGAAAACCGAGGCAGCGGCCTGCTGGTGGTCAATAGCGTAGATTTTCAGGACTACCTCAAGCGGGTGCTGCCCAGCGAGATGCCGGTCAGTTTCCACCCGGAAGCCCTCAAGGCCCAGGCCGTGGCGGCCCGCACCTATGCTTTTGCCAGGCAGCAAGCCGGCACCTTCTGGAACCAGTTTGGGGCCGATGTAGACGACTCGGTGAGCGAGCAGGTCTATAACAACACCCGCACCCATCCCGCTACCAACGCGGCGGTGGACGCTACCCGCAATCAGATTCTGACCTTTCAGGGAACCCCCATCCAGAGCTTTTTCTTCTCCACCAGCCCCGGTGCCACGGCCAGCATCGAGGAGGTCTGGATGGAGCGGCCTGCAGTGCCTTACCTGCAAGGGCGCACCCAGACCAACCCCCTCACCGTCTCGATTCGCAACGAGGCCGAGGCACTGGCTTTTTTTCAGAACTGGAACCCCGAGGGTTTTTACGATGCCGCCTCGCCCTTCTGGCGCTGGAAACTGCGCCTGACCCGTGAGGAGCTGGAAGCCCTGCTCAGCCGCACCCTACCCGAAAGGGCCCGTACCGCCCCCCCGTTTGTGCTTACCCCCGAAGGCCCCCTCTCCCCCGACGCGCCGGGGTTTGCGCTGGGAACCCTGCAACAAATCCGGGCTCTCAAGCGCACCTCCGGCGGCTACGTGACCGAGTTGGAAATCCAGACCTCCACCGGGCGCTACCGGGTGCGGCGCGAGTCGCACATCCGTAATCTGTTGCGTCCAAGCAAAACCTTTACCGGTGGGAGCGACGTGGCGCTCGAGCGCTGGCAGGGCGGGCCCCGCTTGAATTTCCCGACCCTCCCCAGCGCAGCTTTTGCCCTACAAGAAGAGCGCGATGCCCAGGGCCAACTGCTGTACATCACCTTCTGGGGCGGGGGCTTTGGGCATGGGGTGGGCATGAGCCAGTACGGGGCGCTGGGCCTGGCCCTGCGGGGTTACGATTATCGGCAGATTCTGGAGCATTTCTATCCGGGCGCAAAGCTCGAGACCCTGCGCTAAACACCCGCCGGGCGCTATGGCCCTGGACTTATACCAGATTCGGTTGATTCTTTACGGTTCGGCAACGAATCAACCCAACCAAGTTATCCGCTTAGCGGAAGGCGATACCGCCCGTTGGAAGGGTACTCACCAGGATTCAATAAGACAGCCTCTGGGGTTTTTGGTTTTGTAAGCTGCCTTTTTGAATCCGGTCTCATCCGTCCTTGTTGGCGTAGTTTTGACCTGGTACTTCCGTAAAAACCTAACGAAATAACACTTTCCTGCATCAAATGCGTTATATAATTGCAGTATGTCACAGCCCAGACCCAAGCATGCCTGGATGCGGGAAACCTACCAGAAGTCGCTGCAAAAAATGCCCGAGCGCAAGGTCGCGCACAAGACCCTGTCGGACATTGCCCCCGAGCCGCTCTACACCCCTGAAGACCTGAAGGATTTCAACTACGAGGAAAAACTGGGCCACCCCGGCGAGTACCCCTACACCCGTGGGGTGTATGGCTCAATGTACCGCAGCCGGCTGTGGACCATGCGCATGTTTGCTGGGTTTGGCACTGCGGAGCAGACCAACGAGCGCTTCAAAAAGCTTCTGGCCGCCGGACAGAGCGGGCTTTCCACCGCCTTCGACCTGCCCACCCTGATGGGCTACGACTCCGACCACCCGCTCTCCAAGGGCGAGGTGGGCAAGTGCGGCGTAGCGGTAAGCAGCCTGGCCGACATGGAGATTCTCTTCGAGGGCATCAACCTGGAAGAGGTCACCACCTCCATGACCATCAACTCCCCTGCCAATGCCATCTGGGCCATGTACCTGGCCGCCGCCCAAAAGAAGGGCTACCGTTGGGAGAAGCTGGGCGGCACCATCCAGAACGACATCCTGAAAGAGTTCATCGCCCAAAAGGAATTCATCTTCCCTCCCGAGCCTTCGGTCAAGCTGGTCATCGACACCTTCGAGTGGGGGCCCAAACACGTACCCAAGTGGAACTTCATCTCGGTCTCGGGCTACCACATCCGCGAGGCCGGCTCCACCGCCGTGCAGGAGCTGGCTTTTACGCTGGCCGACGGCTTCGAGTACGTGGAGTGGGCCTTAAAGCGCGGTCTGGACATTGACGAGTTTGCCCCCCGCATCTCCTTCTTCTTCAACGCCCACAACGACTTCTTCGAGGAAATCTGCAAGTTCCGTGCGGCCCGGCGCATCTGGGCTAAGGAGATGCGGCACCGCTACGGGGCCAAAAAGGAACTGAGCTGGATGCTGCGCACCCACGCCCAGACCGCCGGGGTCTCACTCACCGCGCAGCAACCCTTGATTAACATCTCGAGGGTAGCCATCCAGGCCCTGGCCGCCGTGCTGGGCGGCACCAACAGCCTGCACACCGACGCTCACGACGAGGCTTTAGCCCTACCTACTGAGGAATCTGCCAAAATTGCCCTGCGTACCCAGCAGATCATCGCCTACGAAACCGGTGTGACCCACACCGCCGACCCCCTGGCCGGCAGCTACTACGTGGAGTGGCTCACAGACCAGATGGAGGCCCAGGCCATGCAGATTATCTCCGAAATCCGCCGGATGGGCGGGGTGGTTCGGGCCATTGACGAGGGCTACTTCCTGCGCGAGATTGCCGACGCCAGCTACCGCTTCCAGCAGGAAGTCGAGCGGGGGGAGCGCATCATCGTGGGGGTCAATGCCTTCCAGGACGAAGGGCTTCAGGTGCCCATCCAGCTGATTGATCCGGCGGTAGAGCAGGTACAAAACCAGCGGCTGGCCCAGGTACGGCGTGAGCGCGACCCCATCGCGGTGCAGATGGCCCTGGAAGGTTTGCGGCAAGCCGCCAAAGAAGGCCGCAACACCATGCCACACTTTGTGGAGTGCGCCCTGGCCTACTGCACCCTGGGCGAGATGATGGATGAACTCAGGGCGGTGTATGGGGTCTATGAGGAGCCGGTGCTGGTATAACAGGGCATGTCCCTTTTCACTTACCACAAACCCCGCGCTCTACTGCCCTATGCCCTCTATGTCCCCCCTGGCAAACCCCCCAGGGGCGGCTGGCCGCTAATCCTGTTTCTGCACGGCTCCGGCGAACGCGGCCAGGATGGCCAAAAGCAGGTCACAGCAGGCCTGGGCCCGGCCATTGAAGAAAACCCCAAAGCCTGGCCTGCGGTGGTGCTTATGCCTCAGTGCCCCAAAGATGAACAGTGGCGAGGAGAGCCGCTGAACCGAGCCTACAAGCTACTGGGTCAGGTTGAAGCCCAGCACCAAACCAACCCCCGCCGGGTCTACCTGACGGGCCTTTCGATGGGCGGCTACGGCAGCTGGAACCTGGCCTGCGAGCACCCCAAACGCTTTGCTGCCGTTGCGCCCATCTGCGGAGCCGCCGACCCTTTTTGGGTCTGGCAACGGCTCTCCAAGGTGCCGGTCTGGAACTTTCACGGGGCCGCCGACGAGGTCGTACCGGTCAGCTTTTCCCGCGCCCTGGCCGATGCGCTGGCCAAAGCGGGCAACACCCAGGCCCGCTTCAGCGAGTACCCCACGGAAAAACACCATGTCTGGAACCGGGTTTACAGAGAACCCGACTTCATTCACTGGCTATTTGCCCAGCGGCGCAAATGACCCCCGGCTTTCTTCAAGCCGTCTGCAAAATGGGGATTTCCGTAAGGAAGGTGATGGGGAGCTTGCTGCTGCCCTGGTGGAAGGCCGCCAGCCGGGCCACCACGTTGGCCCCCGCTTTCTTGGCGACTTTTTCCAAAGCCATCATGGTACCCCCGGACGAGACCACATCGAAGACCAGGGCCACGTTCTGGCCCAGGAGCTTCTCGGCCATGCGGCTATCGAGCCAGAGGGTCTCGGTAACGCCCAGTGTCAGCGACTCCACTTCCTGGATGATGGGGTCTTGCATGTAGGGGCGGCGTTTGCGGCGCACCACTACGTAGGGTTTGCCGGAAATGGCGCTCATAGCGTGGGCCAGCACAATGGGGGAAGTCTCGAGGGTCAGCAGGGTATCGGTCTCGGGCGGCAAATGTTTGACCAGCGCTTCCGCTGCCGCTTGCACCAGTTCTACATCGCCCATCAGCTCAATCAGGGGGATGTGAACACCCGGCAAGGTCTCGACCACAGGCACATGACGGGTAATTTTGCCAATCGTGATGGGATAGGTTTCCATAAGTTTGCACTCCCTTGCTACACCAAGGACATAGACTATTCGAACACCATGAGTATACGTGTGAATAGTCGCATAAAAGGGTTATCTGGGCTCCGATAGACCCCGCTGGAAAGCCTATGGGGGTCTGGAGATAGCGGCTATTCTGGCTTGAAGAGTGGCAAGTGGCCCAACGCAACCACATCCTCTCGAGGGGAACCTTCGGTAAACACCGCCATCACCGCCCCCACCACACCACCCACGTCGGTAATGAGGTCGGAGAGCCCCTTCAGGGTACTGCCCGTGGAAACCACATCGTCCACAATGGCCACCTTTTTGCCCTTGAGCAAAGGGACGTCCGTGCCATCGAGCACCAGGAGCTGGGGCTTGCCTGTGGTGATGGAGATTACCGTGCGCGAAACCGGGTTAATCATGTAGGGTTTTTCGGTCTTGCGGGCCACCACATAGGGCTTTCCGGTCAGGCGCGATAGCGCATGGGCCAGCGGCACCGCCTTGACTTCGGGGGTCACCAGGGTATCGATATCGGGGGGCATTCGCTCGGCCAGGGCTTCTGCCGCCTTTTCAACCACTTCGGTATCGCCCAACATGTTGAACAAAGCCACCGAGACCTCGGGGCCTACCTGAACCACGGGTAGTTCACGATGTACCCCCGCAATATCCACAGGATGCGTTTTCACGCCCATAGTCTATCGGGTTCACCAAGCCCCGGACAGGGGTAGGCTCAAGCCCCCCTCAGGCTGGGCTCGTATACTCAAGGTATGGTGCCTGCACACATCGAAGGTATGGGGGTAGACCCCGGCAACGGAAACTTGATCGTGATGCTCAAGGCCGAAAACAACCTGTTTCTGCCGGTGGTGATTGGTACCCTGGAGACGCAGAACATCATGATTCACCTTTCCGGCGAGAAACCCCCCAGGCCGCTGGGGCCCGATCTGTTCTACAACACCCTGGATTTGCTGGGGGTAAAGGTGTTGCGGCTGGAGATTGTTGATCTCAAGGAGGGCACTTTTTACGGGCGGTTAGTGCTGGAGCAGCGTGGGCTGGAGTACGAGATAGACTGTCGCCCCTCTGACGGCATGGCCCTGGCCATTCGAGCCAATGCCCCCATTCTGATTGCCGAGGACGTACTTAAGGTAGCCGGCATCAACGAGTCGAAAATCAACCCTCAGGGCGGAACCCCCCAGGCCTAGCCGGCAAAGTGGTATGCGTAAACTGCCCTGGCTGCTGCTCTTTTGCTTCCTGAGCGCTTTTGCCCAGCGGCTGGCGGTGATTGGGGACTGGGGTGCAGAAAGCCCGCACCGCCCCCTCATTGCCGGGGCCATGAATGCGCAACACCGGCAAAACCCCCTCGAGGCCTTGCTCACCGTTGGCGATAACTTTTACCCCTCGGGAGAGCCTATCCTGCGTTATGTGAGCGATTTGCCTCCGGTACGCATCTTTCCGGCTTTTGGCAACCACGATGTACCGGCCCTGAACAAGCAGCTCGAGTTCTTTCGGGTCGAGAGGCCCTATTACAGCGTGCGGGTGGAAAACATCGAAGTATTTGTGCTCTACTCGGAAGACTTTAGTCAGGCCCAGCGACGCTGGCTGGAAGCAGCTTTAAGTACCTCCAGGGCCCCCTGGAAAATCGTTGCGCTTCACCGCCCCCTATATTCCTCCGGGCTGCATGGCGGCGCCCGCAGCCTGCGGCAGACCCTCGAGCCCCTCCTTACCCAGTACCGCGTGTCGTTGGTGCTGGCCGGCCACGAACACAGCTACGAGCGGCTCGAGGCCAATGGTATCGTCCATATCGTGACCGGGGGTGGAGGCGCCTGGTTGCGCGGCTTCGCAAGCGTGCACCCGCAAAGCAAAGTACGGCTTCAAAGCCCAAACTTCCTCATCCTGGAGGCCACCGCAGAACGGTTACGAGTCGTCGCCTACAATGAAAAAAATACCGCCATTGACCAAGTGGAGATCAAGAAATAGATTACGTTGCCGCTCCTGGCCAAATCCACCTCAAGCATCCGAACGCAGATGCACGTGCACGTGAAAAACCTCCTGCCCACCTTTCTCTCCCACGTGGATACGGATGAAGTAGCCCTCCAAGCCCATCTGCTGGGCAATTTTGTTGGCGGTCAGCATCAGCTTGCCCAGTTTCAGGGCCCCCTCCTCGGTCTGGGGGTAGTCGGCCAGGGTGGGGATGTATTCCTTGGGGCAGACCAGAATGTGCACCCTGGAGCGTGGGCGGATGTCCTTGAAGGCGATAAACTCCTCGTCTTCGTACACAATATCGGCGGGCAGCTCCCGGCGGATGATTTTGCCAAAAACAGTGGGATTCTCCATGTCGCTTACTATATCTGCCGAAGCACAGATATCGTAGCCCAGCAAATAGAATTTGCGGCCCCAGTCAACGAGAATACAAATATGACCAAGTTCATGACTTCTCTCAAGGTGCGGTATGGGTAGCCTGAGCGCTAGAGCCTTATGGACGGGGGTCTTCCTGATTCTGATATCCACCCTGGCGGTGATGGGCTCCAAGCTTACCCCCACTGCCCTGATTCCAGGGCTTTTGGGGCTCTTTATAGCCCTCCTGGGCATCTGGGCCGACAAACGCCCTGCTCAGGCCCGTCAGGCACTGAACCTGGCCCTTGTGCTGGCGGTACTTGGAATTGTGGGCTCGCTGCGAAGCGTGCCCGACTTCGTTACCCTGCTCACAGGGGGCACGGTAGAGCGTCCGGTAGCCACTCTAGCCCAGTTCGCCACGGTGTTCATCTGCTTGGGGTTTGTGGTGCGCTACCTGGTAGAAACCCGGCGCAAAACCTAGAGCACCGGCAGCAGCAGGCGGGCGGGTTCTTCCTGGATGGACTCGAGCCTTCCCTGCAAGGTATAGCCTTCAATCGCCTCCACCTGCACCCAGACGGTCTGGCCCACACGGGCAGGCCCGCCAAACTCGACCTCGTAGTAATCCGGGGTGTGGCCATAGGCCTGGTCGCCCCGAAAGCTTTCGACCAGCACCTCTACCCGCTGGCCGAGCAGCGGGCGTATGCGTTCCTCGGCTAGGTGGGCCGCCTTGGCCTGGAGCTCTTTATTGCGGCGTTTGCGAACCTCGATGGGCACCTGCGGTAGCGAGGCCGCGCGGGTTTTGGGGCGGGGGGTGTAGGTAAAAACATGTACCCGGCTGGGACGCACCTCCTCCAGGAAAGCCAAGGTTTCTTGATGTTCTTCCTCGGTCTCGGTGGGCAGACCCGCAATCACGTCGGTGGTGAGGGCAAAGCCAGGGATAAGCGCATAGGCCCTCTGTACCAGGGCGCGGTAGTAGTTTTTGTCGTAGCGGCGGCCCATCAGGGCCAGCAGGCGGGCCGAGCCGGTCTGCAAGCTGAGGTGCAGGTGGGGACGCACCTGGGGAGCGAAACGCCGCATCACCTGGAGAAGTTCTTCCTCGGTGTCCTCAGGCTCGATGGACGATAGGCGCACCCGAGCCCCCATCAAGGCCAGCTCCTCTACCAGCCCGGCAATCCCACGGGGGTGGCCCCGGTAGGAGCCCAGCCGCACCCCGGTGAGCACAATCTCCTGTACCCCGGCTTCCAGCAAGGCCTCGGCTTCCTGCAAGGCGCTTCGGTGCTCGCGGTGGCGCTCCCGCCCGCGCAGGCGGGGGATGACGCAGTAAGCACAGCCCGCATTGCAACCGTCCTGCACCTTCAGGAAAGCCCGCACATAGTTGTTCAAAAGGCCCCGCTCGCCCGCCCCCCAGAACTCGTTGGGGGGGGTGGTGAGGGGATCGGCCGGCAGGCCAAAGTGCTGCAAAATTACGCCGGGCAGCTCGGCTTTACGGCGATTGGGGATGACCGCATCGGCCCCCAGCAGGGCCAGTTGCTCCGGGGCCAGCTCTGCGTAGCAGCCCGTAACCACAATGAAGGCCGCCGGGTTGGCCCGGCGGGCTTTGCGCACCTCTTTGCGGGCGTCGGCCTCGGCGCTGGTGGTAACGGCGCAGGTATTGATGACCACCAGATTGGCGCCCGCCTCGAGGGGCACCACCACGGGTTCCAGAGGCCGCAAAAGGCCCACCAGGGCATCCGATTCAACCTGGTTGACCTTGCAACCCAAGGTTTTGACCGCTAGCCGCACACCTTCCATCAGGGGCATTGTGGGGCAGCTGGTGAGGTTCGGTCAAGGGTCGGTAAGGATGAGATCGGTAATGTCTTCGTCGGACTCGGGGGCTTCCATCGCGCATACGGGCTTGAGCTGCACCACCTGGGCCGGCGGGTCGTCGGGGCCAAACTCGCCAGTGGTGGTACTCTGGGCCACACGAAATAGCTGTTCCTCGAGGAGCTGCAATAGCTCTGGGGTCGCTGCGCGCTTTGTTACCGGCAGGTTTTTTAGCACATGAGGGGCAACCGGATAGACATCCTCGAGACAGTGCAGGGCTTCCAGCACCTCCATACAGGAGACGAAATCGCGCCCCACCGTGTTGCGCGCCCTTTCTGGCGCTGGTTCGCCCGGCTCTATGATGGCGGTCACATACAGATCGAAACCTGTTTCGTGCCGACGTATCCAGAGCTTGAGCAGTTCGCGCACGGTAGGGGTTTGGCCAACCAGCATCTGACCTGGCTCGAGTTCATAAAGGGCCTCGGCGAGCAGCTGCATAGGTTCACTGTAGGCCATGCTGCCTACAAATAATGGGTGTGTTAGCCGTTACGCAGACATTGGGCGTTACGCACCTGCCTGTTAGCATGGGGCTGTGCTGACCCTGGAAGACATCCTGAGCGCTGCCCGCCGAATTGGCCCGTACATTCACCGCACCCCGGTGCTGGCCAGCACAGGCCTGGACAGGCTGCTGGGAAAGAAGCTCTTTTTCAAAGCAGAACACCTGCAAAAAACCGGCAGCTTTAAGGCCCGTGGCGCCCTCAACGCAGCCCTACAGCTACAAGACCCCAAAGGCCTGATCGGTGTTTCTTCCGGCAACCACGCCCAGGGGGTGGCCTATGCGGCTCAGGTGATTGGGGTTCCGGCCCTGGTGGTGATGCCCCAGGACGCCTCCCCCACCAAAAAAGCCGCCACCCGCGCCTATGGGGCCCTGGTCTACGACCAGGGCGTAACGGTGGAAAACCGCGAGCAGGTGGTGCGCAAACTGGCCGAGGAGACCGGCTACGAGCTCATCCACCCCTTCGACGATTTGCGGGTCATGGCGGGGCAAGGTACCCAGGCGCTGGAACTCCTGGAGCAGGTGCCTGCTTTAGACGCAGTACTGGTTGCGGTGGGTGGCGGTGGGCTCATCTCCGGCATTGCCACCGTCGTCAAAACCCTGCGGCCCGAGACAGCGGTGATTGGGGTGGAGCCCGAGGGTGCCAACGATGCCCAGCAGAGCCTTCAGGTGGGGGTACGGGTCAAGCTGATGCAGGCTCCTAAAACCGTGGCCGACGGGGTGCGCACCCTGGTCATTGGGGAGAAAACCTTCCCGGTGATGCAAAACCACGTAGACCGCATCCTGACCGTGCCCGACGAGGTAACCCTGCAAGCCCAGCGCCTGTTGATGGAACGCCTCAAGCAGGTGGTGGAGCCCACCGCCGGGCTGGCCCTGGGGCCCGTGCTGATGGACTACGACCTGCCCGAGCGCCTGGCGGTGATTGTGTGCGGCGGTAACTGGATGCCGTAAGAAGCCCCGCTTTGGGGATTGTGCTAACGCAAGAGTCGCTCCAGAATGCCCTGCACCACCTGTCCGGTCTGGGCCAGGAGCACCGGGTCGGCGAGGGTGTCGGTGGGGCGGTGGTAGTTGGGGTCGAGGCCCCGGAAGAAGAAGAGCACCGGCACCCCGGCCTGGGCAAAGGGCACGTGGTCGCTGCCCCCGCCCGGCGCGCTGCCGCAGGCCACCTGAAGGCCATTGCAGTCGGCCAGGGTCCGCAGTTGGTTGCTGCCCCCGATGCCCAGGCTGCCGTTCACGTCCACCCCCACCATGTCCAGATTGAGCATGGCCTTGAGGCCGCGCACAAGCTCGGGGTTTTGCTCCACGAAGCGCCTCGAGCCCCACAGCCCGTCCTCTTCACCGTCGAAGAACATAAACCAGATGCGCTCGGAAAGGGGGCTAGCGGCAAGCTGGCGGGCCAGCTCGAGCACCGTCGCGGTTCCCGAGGCATTGTCGTTGGCCCCTGGGCTGCCGGGCACCGAGTCGTAGTGTGCACCCACAATGGCCAGGGGGTTCTGGCTGCCCCGTTTGGCAATCACGTTGCGCCCCTGGACTTCCTCGGTCACGATGCGGGTCTCCAGCACCGCTCGCGCCCCAGCCTGGTTGAATAGCACCTCGCCGTCACTCCGGGAGAGGGTCACGCCCGGAATAGGGCTACTGCCGCCAAAGGTGAAGCGGGTGCTGCTGGGTTCTTCGGTGACCAGGATGATGGCCAGGGCACCTTTTTCGGCGGCCAAGCGGGCTTTCTCGAGGCCCGGAATCCCCCCCCGGCGCACCACCGCAATGCGGCCTTGCAGGTTCAGGCCCGCGAAGTCGTCGGCCAGCCCCGCCCCCGGCACCACCGCCAGGGGCCCGTCTACCCGCCGGCCCGGGCTGCCCGATACGCTGTTGACGGGGAAAGCAGTGCTGCCTACCGCCAGGCTCGAGCCCTGGTCGCGGGTGCGGCTATAGGTGAAGGGGAAAAACTCCACCGTGTAACCCGCCTTGCGCAGTTCTGCGGCCAGATACTCGCCCGCCGCCGCCACCGCCGGGGTACCCGCCACCCGCGGCCCCTGGGACTGCAGGGCCTGCAGGTCGGCCTGCATCCGTTCGGTGGAAAAGGCCTGTACCAGTGCCAGCAGCCCCAAAGCCAGCAGCCCCAAGATTGCCCTGGAAAACAAAGTTTTGCCCATGCCCCAATCTTGCCATCCGGCGCATGAGTTGGATGGGTTCCAGATTGGATTTAAATCGCGCCCATGCTCCCAGGGCCCAACCAAACCTCCCTGGCTATCGTCAATGAACCATAGCCTATGGACTATAGACCATGGAGTATCGGCTCTGATTAGCCATCACTGCGCATTCCACAGCTTGCGGGTGGTGATGATCTGGCCGGCGTGGTGCTGGGCATGGGCGGCAATATGATCGAGCACATAGGCTGCCTTGACTTCGTACTGGACAAACCGAACCACCCGCTCGAGGTCGCTCATGGTCAGGGTTCGGAGCGCGGCTTTGGTTTTGACCATATGCTCGGCAAACTCGGCCAACACCTCCTGGGGATCGCGTCCAGAGGGGGCCATCTCCTCGGCTGGGCGAATGCGAATGGCCTCGGGCACTTCCTGGCCGGTTCCACGCAACATCAAGCGGTAAGACGAACCCCCGATATGCCGCACCAGACCCCCAATGGGGTTGGTGCCCGGCGCAGGCACCCACCAGAAGCCTGCGGGGCTCAGGTCGGAAGCCCACCTGGCCACTATTTCCTCAACCTCCTCGAGGCTGCGCAACCAAACCGAAACAATCAGGTGGACACCTTCCACGTCGCCCCGTAAAAAGGGGGGTATTTGCACCGGCGTTTGCATATACCCGATTCTAAAGCAATCCCCGTACAATCAGCTGGTGCAGCCGCTGCCCCCGGTAGAGCGTGATGCTTTCCTCGATGCCGTGCGGGGGTTAGCGCTGGTGGGCATCCTGGCGGTGAACCTGGAACACCTGGCCGGGGTGGGGCTTTATGCCACCCGGCATGGGGTCTCGGAAAGTTACCTTCTGGGCCGTGAAGTGCTGGCTTTTTTCTTTAGCGGCAAGTTTTATACCATCTTCTCGATTCTGTTTGGGCTGGGGCTGGCCCTGCAATACCAGCGTTTTGTGGCAGCCGGCCAGGATGCCCTATCGCTGCTGCGGCGTCGCCTGGGCTGGCTGCTGGGGCTGGGGGCGCTGCACGGTATTTTTTTGTTCGACGGCGACATCCTGGGTACCTATGCCATTCTGGGCCTCTTCGCCCTGCGCTATCTGGGTCAGAAACAACAGCCTTGGAACATTGCCAGGTTCCTGCTGGCCGGCTATGTCTTGATGTGGTGGTTCAGCACCTCTTTGCGCGCTCAGATGCCCGCTGTCGGCAGCGACGAGGTTTTTGCCCATGGGAGTTTCAGGGAAGTGAGTGGGGTGCGGCTCGAGACCTGGCTCTACAACACCCCCCTGGCCTCTTTGGTTTTTGGGGCCGAGTTGGTGGGCCTGTTTTTGTTGGGGATGTACCTGGCCCCGCGCTGGCAGACCTTTGGCCAGGCCACGCTGTGGCGGGTGGTGGCCGTGGGGCTTTTGGTGGGAATTCCGGTCAACCTCTACAACGCCCAGCACCCCGACCTCCAACCCTTGCGCGGACTGGGCGGGCTGGCCTTTGCCCTCGTGTACATGGCCCTCTTTCGCTTGGCCTGGCCCCGGCTGGGCTGGCTTCACAGCTTGCAGTACGCAGGCCGGATGCCCCTCAGCAACTACCTGCTCCAGTCTGCCGTGATGAGTACAGTCTTCTATGGCTATGGGCTGGGGCTATACGGGCAGGTACACCCTCTGTGGTTTCCGCTGATAGCAGTAGGGTTTGTGGCCTTGCAGGTCATCCTTAGCCGGTGGTGGCTGGGGCGTTTTGGCCGGGGGCCCCTCGAGGCCCTGTGGCGCAGTTTTACCTATCGCGCTGGGCCTCGAGCGTAGGAATCGCCCGCCAGCAGTGAAACTCGTCGCAGAGCGAGAGGCGGTCTGTTTCTTTTTGATGCCGCTCACACCAGCCATACCCGTCCCTTGCGTCTTCGTTGTCGTAGATAGGCTTGAAATATCGGCAGTGGTCGCAGATAGACCGACAATCATCCCCACAAAGCACCATGTTCAGTACCGTTTGCTTGCTTTTACCGCCGTCCCCGAGGCTGTCACCATCAGCATATTGCCCTGTCCCACGGTCTCGTAGTCCACGTCAATGCCAATCACGGCATCGGCCCCACGGGCCATGGCCGCCTGCTCGAGCTCCCCCAAAGCTATCTCGCGGGCTTTGCGCAACTCAGCCTCGTAGGCCCCGCTCCGCCCACCCACAATGTCGCGCACCGAGGCCAGCAGGTCGCGGAAGATGTTGGCCCCCACAATGGCCTCGCCAAACACCACGTCCAGGTACTCGGTGATCTGGTAGCCCTCGAGCTGGCTCGAGGTGCTCAGGATGAGTTTCCGCCGCATCTGAGAACCTCCAGCCTTAAGCATAGCGCACCCAGGGCCTCGACCCTTTCAGAAAGCCTTTACCTGGTTATGTCCTGGCTTGCTCATAACCCCCCAGGGTCGGTACGCAAACCCCCGCAAACCTTAGCTAAGTGCGCTTTAGACAGCCGGTGTTGCAAAAATTGCCTGCAAGCAAGCAACCTGGCCGGGTATTAGGCCCCCACCTGACCTCCCCCGTTGGGGGAGGTAGGAGAGGTTTTACTTCGCGCCGGCCCTGTCATAACCCCCCATATTGGGCCACGTATTTGGATATAATCCATTCAACATGAAAGTGACCTTCTTCGTCACCTGCTTGGCCGACCAGTTCTTCGCCGAGGCCGGGGTGGCCGCCGTAAAGCTTCTTCGTCACCTGGGCTGCACCGTCGAGTTTCCCCAGGGCCAGACCTGCTGCGGCCAGCCCGCCTACAACGCCGGCTACTGGGCCGAGGCCCGCCAGGTGGCCGAATACACCCTGGGGGTGTTCGAAAACGCCCAGTACGTGGTGCTGCCTTCGGGCTCCTGCACCACCATGTTGCGGGCTTTCTACCCCGAGCTGTACCGCGAGCAGCCCCGCATGTTCGCCAGGGCCGAGGCCCTGAGCCACAAGACCTTTGAGCTTGCGGAGTTCATCGTGAAGGTGCTGGGGGTCAACCACCTGGGCCAGGGCCTGCAAGGCCGGCGTATTGCCTACCACCACGGCTGTCATGCCCTGCGCGAACTCGGCATCAAGCAAGAGCCCCTCACGCTCTTGCGCAATGCCGGGGCCGAAATTGTAGACTGGGCCGCCACCGAAGAGTGCTGCGGCTTTGGCGGGTTGTTCTCGGTCAAGCTGCCCGAGGTGGCCCTGAGCATGGCCGACCGCAAGCTTTCCACCCTGCCAGCCCAAAGCCAGATTGATTTCCTTACCAGCGCCGATGGCGGCTGCATACTTCACCTCGCGGGCCGCATCGAAAACCGGGGTCTGGGCCTGGCGGTCAGGCCCCTGGCTTCGGTTCTGTGGGAGGCCACGCAATGAAAGTCACCGCCAACCAGTACCCCCAGGAAGCCGCTCGAGTGTTGCGCGAGGAGCCCCATGTACGCGACTCGGTCACCGGGGCCACCCTGAACTTCGATAGCAAAAGACGGCAGGCCTATGCCGAGGTGGATGCCGAAACCTGGCGGCACTGGGCCGAAGGCGTCAAGAACCATGTGCTCTCCAACCTGGACAGGTACCTGCTGGAAGCCGAAGCCAACCTCCAGAAAAACGGCGTGCAGGTGCACTGGGCCGAGGACGCCGACGACGCCCGGCGCATTGTGGCCGACATTGCCCGCACAGGCCAGGTCAGGAAGGTGGTCAAGGCCAAGACCATGGTCTCGGAAGAACTGGGCATCAACCCCATGCTCGAGGGGATGGGGGTGGAAGTACTCGAGACCGACCTCGGCGAGTACATCATCCAACTGCTGAAGCAGCCCCCTTCGCACATCGTGGGCCCGGCCATTCACCTGAACCTGGAGCAAATCCGCCAGCTCTTCCACGAGCGCTTCCAAACCCCTCTGGACGCCAGCCCCGACCACCTGGC
The DNA here is from genome assembly GCF_026004115.1 of Meiothermus sp. Classification (NCBI taxonomy): domain Bacteria; kingdom Thermotogati; phylum Deinococcota; class Deinococci; order Thermales; family Thermaceae; genus Meiothermus; species Meiothermus sp. The sequence goes on along the minus strand of NZ_BPIM01000001.1, from coordinate 1,607,988 downwards.
CGCCGCAGCCCGCAAGCTGCTGCGCGAGGGGTTTCTGAGGGCCGATATGGGCATCTCGGGGGGCAATTTTGTGGTCGCCGAGACCGGCACCCTGGCCCTGATTGAAAACGAAGGAAATATTCGGCTCTCCACCTCGGCCCCGCGCATTCATGTGGCCTTGGTGGGCCTGGAAAAACTCCTGCCCCGCTTCTCCGATCTTTCGGTCTTCCTTTCGCTCACCGCCCGTGCTGCTACCGGACAGCGGATCGGCACCTTTGTCTCGCTCATCCAGGGGCCGCGCCAGCCCGATGAACCCGACGGGCCCGAAGAGGTGCACGTGGTCTTTGTGGACAATGGGCGCAGCAGCGTGCTGGCCGACCCCGAAGCCTGGGAGACCCTGCGCTGTCTGCGCTGCGCTGCCTGCCTGAACGCCTGCCCGGTCTACCGTCAGACCGGCGGCCACGCCTACGGCTACGTCTACAGTGGGCCCATTGGGGCCATCCTGTCCCCAGGGCTACTGGGCCTCCCGGAGACCAAACCCCTCCCCTACGCCTCCTCTCTGTGCGGGGCTTGTTTCCAGGCCTGCCCGGTACGGATTCCCATCCCCAAGCTGCTGCTCACCTGGCGCAACCGGGCGGTGGAAGAAGGGCTGACCCCTCGGTTTGAGGTCGCCGCCATCAAGGGTTATGCCCTGGCCATGACCCAGCCCTGGGCCTACCGCCTGGCCTCCAAGGCCGTGCGCCTCTTGCCCGAAAAAGCCCTGGATAACACGGTGGTGCCGGTGCTCAAAGCCTGGACGGAAGGCCGGGCAGGTTTGAAGCCCAGCCCCAAGAGCTTTCGGCAGATGTGGGAGGATGGGGAAGTGTAATACCAGATTCGGTTAGTTCGGCGCCGGATGGCGTCGAACTAACCCGACCGAAGGGAGTGCTCTAGGATTCAAAAAGATAGCCTCTGGGAATCTTTGGTTTGGATGATTATCTTTTTGAATCCGGTATAAGTTAAAGCCGATCGTCTATAGTCTATAAGATCTATAGATCTATTGACCGTAGTAAGACAAAAAAAGACACTGGGCTTCACATTTCCCGGAAAAACCCCCAACCCGAGACCCCTATGACCCGCGCCAAAATCTGTGGTATCACCCGCCTCGAGGACGCCCTCCTGGCCGAAGAGCTAGGGGCCTGGGCCCTGGGCTTCATCCTGGCCCCTGGCACCAAGCGCTATGTGGAGCCCGAGCAAATCCGTCCCATTGCGGAGGCGCTGGGGCCTTTTGTGGTGCGGGTGGGCGTGTTTGTCGACACCCCCCCGGAGGTGGTTCTCGATCATATGCAGACGGCCCGGCTCCAGGTGGCCCAGCTTCACGGGAGCGAACCCCCCGAGTGGGCCGAGCATATCCGCCGGTTCCTTCCGGTCATCAAAGCCTTCAAGCTCTCCGGCCCGGCCCAACCCGAGTGGCTTTCTTATCCTGCCGACGCACTCTTGCTGGATGGGGTCAGTCCCGGGAGCGGGCAAAGCTATCCCCTCGACTGGGTTGTACCCCTGAAGCCACACCCCCGGCTCATCATTGCCGGAGGCCTGACCCCCCACAACCTGCAACCCATACTCGACTTGAAGCCGTATGCGGTGGACGTAAGCAGCGGGGTGGAAGCAGCGCCCCGCCTCAAAGACCCCCTCAAGCTGCGGCGGTTTTTGGCTCAGGTAGCAGCGAGCGGCACCAGCCGGAACCAGTAGACATAGCGGCGCTCGGCCTCTTCCAGCCGGTATTCCACACCCTCGACCCGGTACGGGCCCCGATCCTGCCAGCAGTTGGGCTTCAAGCGCTCATAAACCCGCAAGGGGGTTTGGGATGCGAGGGCCTCGAGCAAAATCCGGTTCCCCCCGGTGGGCTGCTGGTGGCCCGCAAGCCCCTCGCCCGGGTACAGAATGGCGCCGTCGGGCAAGAAGCGGTTGCGGTAGCCCGACTCGCCCCGGTCTACCAGCAGGCTATGCTGCCCAATGCCCCGCAGGGTTTTGTGTTGGGCAAGCACCTCTTTCCAGGTCATCATGCTTGACACCCAGTAGGCCAGCCGCTATTATCCTATGTGCCCGTTCGGACGACTCCGACGCTGCGCAACAATCTGCTCCGGTGGTGTAGTTGGTTAACATACCCGCCTGTCACGTGGGAGATCGCGGGTTCAAGTCCCGTCCGGAGCGCCACCAAGCCGCCTGCGGGCGGCCTCTTGCCAAGGTAGCTCAGTCGGTAGAGCATGCGACTGAAAATCGCAGTGTCGGCGGTTCGATTCCGCCCCTTGGCACCAGCTCAAAACATCAAGAATCCGCCACTTTTAAACCAGCAACGCCGCAAGCAACAAACCGTATCTTCAAGTCACCTACGAGTACCCCTAAGTTTGGTTTGGCGTTCGAACCAGAACCCCAATGCAACAGGGTTCTGGTTTTTTTGGGGTATCAGCTCAAACCTTCTCGAGGCCCTGGGCCAAGCTAAGCGAGCGCCATAACTGCCCCAGCAGTTCACGGGTGGCAATGCCCAACGAGGCTTCGGGGTGGGTAATCCAGTGCACCCCCAGCGAGAAGCCGGGGTCTTCGATGAACAAAGCCCGCAAGGTGCCGGCCTCTACCTCGGGCTGGACAAAGGAGCGGGCGGCAATCCCCACCCCCAGCCCAGCAGCGGCAGCAGCCTTGACCCCAAACAAACTGCCGCACTCCACCAGACTTGCGGGCACAATGCCGTAGCGCTCGAGGAACTGCTCGAGGCGCAAGCGCAAACGCGAGTTGCGCTGGGGAACCAGCACCGGCATATCTTCCAGTAGCCCCAGGGCAACCCCCCCCATGTCTGCCCAGGGATGCGAAGGGCCAACTACCAGCACGGCCTCGTCGGTGGTCAGGCGGCGGGCCTCCAGGGGCTCCGGCAAGGCTTCGCTGCCGCCCAACACCAGCGCACCATCCAGGTCGCGCTGGTACACCTGGGCGATGAGCTCGAGGGTTGTGCCGTGCGTCAGTTGAAGCTCGAAACGGCCCTTTTGCGCCCTGGCCCAGTCTAAAAACGTCACCTGGTAACGCGGAATCAGACTCCAGGCCAGACCCACCTCGAGGCTGGGGATACGCTGATGCCGCTTTTCTTCGATAAAGCGGGTGGCCTGGGCCAGGCTCCTGCTAACCGCACAGGCGTAGGGCAGTAAGGCCTTTCCGGCCTCGGTCAGGGCAATGCCCTGGGGCGTACGCTCATAAAGAGGCTGCCGCACGGCATCCTCGAGGGCCTTCAGGGTTTTGCTTACGGCGGGCTGGCTCAGGTTCAATACCTCGGCGGCGCGGCTCAGGCTGCGCAATTCGGCCACCACACAAAATACCACCAGATACCTAGGGTTCAGACGCATAGCTGATTGGGACAATCATACCCCGATGTGATGAAAAATATAACCAAAAGCTATTTGCTTTAACAAAAAGTTATACCTACCCTGGTCTGAAAGATGCCAAGCTCCAAGGAAGGTTTTTTATGATTATAAGGGAGGAAAAAACAATTACGGTACGGAGCCAGGTCAAGGAGCGGCTCCATCACAAAATCCTGATTGTCGGCGGCGGGACGGCAGGCCTGACCGTGGCTGCCCAGCTAAGGCGCAAAGGGGTAGAGGATGTGGGCGTGCTCGAGCCCTCCGACAAGCACTACTACCAGGCTGCCTGGACGCTGGTGGGCGCGGGAGCCTATCGCCCCGAGGCCACGGTGCGACCTGAAGAACGCCAGATTCCCCCGGGGATTCGCTGGATTCAGGACGCTGCCGAGGAAATTGACCCCATCAAGCAGGTGGTACACACCCGTGGTGGGCGTGAGGTTGGCTACGACTTTCTGGTGGTTGCAGCAGGTATCCAGCTCGACTGGCATAAGATCGAGGGGCTGGAGGAAACCCTTGGGCAAAATGGAGTGAGCAGCAACTACCGCTTCGACCTCGCACCCAAAACCTGGGCCTTCATGCAGCAACTAAAAGGGGGCGTGGCCCTTTTTAGTGCCCCCAGTACACCGGTCAAGTGCGGTGGAGCCCCCCAAAAAATCATGTACCTGACCGCCGACTACGCCCGACGTCGTGGTTTCGCCAGGGACCTCGAGGTGGTTTTCGGTTCAGCAGGAACGACCATTTTTGCTGTACCAGAAATAAAAGCGGTGCTGGATCGGGTGATCGAGCGCTACGGCATCGATACCCGCTTTCATCACGAACTCGTAGCGGTTGATGGTCATAAAAAAGAGGCCACCTTCGAGCTAACCGCCAACCATCCCACGGTCAAAGCCGCACCGGATACCCCGAGGCCCCGAATCACAGTTCCTTTTGACTTCCTCCATGTGGTTCCTCCCCAAAGCGCCCCCGATTTCATCAAACAAAGCCCACTGGCCGACCCCAGCACACCACTGGGCTGGGTAGAGGTGCACAAGCACACCCTTCAACATGCCCGTTTTCCCAACGTCTTTAGCCTGGGCGATGCCAGCAGCCTGCCCACCTCCAGAACCGGTGCGGCCGTGCGCAAGCAGGCTCCGGTGCTGGTGGAAAATCTCCTGTCGGTTATGAAGGGTCAAGATCCCACCCGGCAGTATGACGGCTACACCTCCTGCCCGCTGGTTACCGCCTACGGCAAAATGTTTTTGGCTGAGTTCCTTTACGATAACCAGTGGCACCCCACCCTGCCCATCAACACCCAGAAGGAGCGCTACGACATGTGGCTCCTGAAGAAGTACGGCCTGCCTTTCATGTACTGGAACCTGATGCTTAAGGGGCTGGCCTAAATATCATGGGGGGGTATTTGACAAAATACCCCCCAGGGATATATTCTACGAGCCAGGAGGTTCGTACATGCTTTTCAAGCAAATCTACGAGGAAGGACTAGCACAGGGTAGCTACTTTATCGGTTGTCAGTCGGCCGGTACTGCGGTGGTGGTCGACCCCCGGCGCGATATCCAGGTGTACCTGGACGAAGCCCAGAAGAACGGGATGCGAATTGTGGCCGTAACTGAGACCCACATCCACGCCGACTACCTTTCGGGAGCCCGCGAGCTGGCCAGGGCCACCGGGGCCAAGCTCTACTTGAGCGACGAAGGCGACGAAAACTGGAAGTACAAGGGCCTCGAGGGCTTCGACTACCAGCTCGTGAAAGATGGCGACCAGATCAAGCTGGGCAACATCACCCTTACCGTGGTACACACCCCCGGCCACACCCCCGAGCACATCAGCTTCCTGGTGCAAGATGGGGCTGCTGCCACAGAACCCGGCTTCTTCCTGACCGGCGACTTTGTGTTTGTGGGCGATATTGGCCGCCCCGACCTGCTGGAAGAGGCCGCGGGCATCATGGGCACTGCCGAGCCCGGCGCACGCCGCATGTTCAAGAGCCTCAAGGAAAAGTTCCTCACCCTGCCCGACTACGTGCAGGTCTGGCCCGGCCACGGGGCCGGTAGCGCCTGCGGCAAGGGCCTGGGGGCCGTCGCCAGCACCACCGTGGGCTATGAGCGCCGCTTTGCCTGGTGGGCCGATTACCTGCGCAACAATGACGAGGAAGGCTTTGTCAAGGCGCTGCTGTCCGGCCAGCCCGAGGCCCCTTACTACTTCGCCCAGATGAAGCGGCTCAACCGCGACGGCATGCCCATTCTGGGCGACCTCAAAGAGCCACACCTCTTCACCTTAGAGCAGTTCCAGCAAAAGCTGTCCGAAGGCGCTTTGCTGGTAGACACCCGCGACAAGCTGGCCTTCGCCGGGGGGCACCTCAAAGGGGCCATCAACATCCCGGCGGGCAAGAGCTTCTCGACCTGGGCCGGCTGGCTGCTGCCCTACGACCGTGACCTGATTCTGCTGGCCGGCCCCGAGCGGGTGCCCGAGCTGGTCAAGCAGCTCATCCGTATCGGGCTGGACCGGGTGGTGGGCTATATTCCCAGCCTCGAGGGCTACGTGCAGGGCGAGCTCGAGACCGTGCCGCAGATCACCGCGGCCCAGGCCAAAGCCCTGTGGGAAAAAGGCGAGGCAGCCATCCTGGACGTGCGCGGGGCCGACGAGTACCAAGCCGGCCATATCCCCGGCGCTCTGAATATCCACGCCGGACGGGTGATGAACAACCTGAACCGCATTCCCAAGGACAAGCCGGTGGTGGTGCACTGCCTGGGCGGCGACCGCTCCTCCACCGCCATCAGCGCCCTGCTCTCGGCAGGCTTCAGCAACCTGATCAACCTCACCGGTGGCATCCGGGCCTGGCAGCAGGAAGGCTTCCCGGTAGAGAAAGGCCCGGCCCGCGAGCTGGTGGAGGCCTAGTACAGGACTGAACCCTACAAACGAGCCCCTGGCTCTGGCTGGGGGCTCCCCCACGAAACCAAGAATATGAACCTGAGCGTCAAAACTGCCTATCAAACCCTGGAGCGCTTTCAAGTGGTGGACATCCGCGAACCCGAAGAATGGGCCAGCGGCCTCCTGCCGGGGGCCCTGCGCCTGCCGCTGTCCCGGCTCGAGGCCCTGGCCCCTTTGTACCTGGGGCACGACCAGCCGGTGTTGCTCTACTGCCGCAGCGGCAACCGCTCACAAGAAGCGCTCAAAACACTACAAAACCTGGGCCACAAAAAGGTCTGGCACCTCGAGGGGGGTATCAAGGCCTGGTGCGAAGCCGGCATCCCCTGCGCAAGCCCCGTCTAGGGAGGAAAACCATGCTCACCGTTCCATACAAAGACATCAGCGCCGCCGAAGCCCGTAAGCTGCAAGAGCAAAACGTTCTCTTCGTGGATGTGCGTGAACCCGAGGAGTATGCCCAGGTGCGCATCGAAGGCGCCCGGCTGATTCCGCTGTCCGAGTTCGCCGGGCGCTTCTCGGAGATTCCCAAAGATCAACCGGTGGTGCTCTACTGCCGCAGCGGCAACCGCAGCGGCCAGGCGGCAGGCTGGCTCTCGGCAAAGGGGTACAGCAACCTGCTGAACCTGGATGGGGGCATCATGGCCTGGTACCAGGCCGGGCTGCCGCTGGATACAGAGCCCCTGGAAGCAACCTACCACGACACCGCCTTCACCGAGCTGACCCCCCACGAGGCCCAGCAGTGGATTCAGGAGGGTGCGTATGTGGTAGATGTGCGCGAACCCTACGAGTACGCCATGGGGCACGTACCTGGCGCTGTGAACATTCCCCTGGGGCGCTTTACTGCAGAGGTGGGCAAGCTGCCCAAAGACCGCAAGCTGGTCGTGGTCTGCGCCTCGGGGGGGCGTTCGTCCCAGGCCTCGGAGTACCTGGTGGGGCACGGCTTCGCCAAGGAGAAGGTGGGCAACCTGGAAGGCGGTACCTACGGCTGGATGAGCGCCGGGTTTGAGGTGGAGCGTTGATCGGCTGGCTCAAAAACCTGTTGGGCGGCGGGGCCGCAGTGGGCCGCCTTGGCCCGGTAGAGGCCTACGAAAAGGCCAAAGCGGGGGCCCTCATCCTGGATGTGCGTACCCCCTTGGAGCGCCAGGAGGGCAAAATCCCTGGCTCACAAGGCCTGCCGCTGGACAAGCTGGCCCTCGAGTGGGAGAAACTGCCCAGGAACAAAGAGATTATCTGCCAGTGCCGAAGCGGAAGCCGCAGCGCCAGCGCGGCCCGCTTTCTGGCCGGAAAAGGCTTCCAGGTCTACAACCTGGTGGGCGGCCTCGAGGCCTGGAAGCGGCACAAGCTACCGGTGAAGTGATGCACGACGTATTCCCCAACGAGCTTTCTCTCTGGCAAAAGAAAGGCGCCCTGCTGCTGGACGTGCGCTCGCCGGAAGAGTACGCCAGCGGGCACATTCCTGGCTCACTCAACCTGCCTCTGGAGCGCCTTTTGGATGATCTCAGCCCCCTCAAAAGCCCCCTCGTGACCATCTGTGCTACCGGCAGCCGGGCTGGGCTGGCGGCGGAGGTGTTGGAATACGAGGGTTTTGAGGTAGGCAAGCTGGTGAGTGGTATCCAGGGGTATGCAGCCCAGGGATACCGGCTCGAGCGCTCTACTTCCCCTACCCCAAGCCAAAGAGCGGTTGAGGCCCCGTTCAAGCCCGAGGAGGCCCCATGCTCCTAGCCTGGATGGGCGCCATTCTGATTGGCCTGGCTCTGGGCATGCTGGGATCGGGGGGTTCCATCCTGACGGTGCCCATCCTGGTCTACCTGGTAGGCGAACCCGACAAGCTGGCCATCGCCGAGTCCCTGGCCATCGTGGGCCTGATTGCCCTGGTAGGGGCCCTGCCCTATGCCCTCAGGGGCCTGATTGACTGGCGCAACGTGCTGTTTTTTGGCCTGCCCGGTATGGCCGGAACCTACCTGGGGGCCTATTTTTCCCAGTGGGTGCCAGGGGTCTGGCAACTGGGGCTGTTTGCGGTGGTGATGCTGCTGGCGGCTTACATGATGTTCCGCCCGCCCCGACTCGAGGCCACCCCCAAGAAGCGCTCTTTTATCAAGATTGTTCTGGATGGCCTGGCCGTGGGGGTACTGACCGGCCTGGTGGGCGTGGGGGGCGGTTTTCTGATAGTGCCCGCCCTGGTCTTGCTGGGCGGTCTCCCCATGCACCTGGCGGTGGGCACCAGCCTGCTGATTGTCGCTATGAAGTCGGCCAGTGGCTTCTACAAGTACTTGCACCTGCTGCCGGCGCAGGGCTACACGGTTCACTGGGACGTTGTGCTGATCTTCGCAGCACTTGGCATTGCGGGTAGCCTGTTTGGAGGACGCGTGGCCGCATCCATCCCCCAGCTAACCCTGCGACGCGGCTTTGCCGGGTTTCTGGTGGTGATGGGGGTCTTTATTCTCTGGCAGAACCTGCCCAGAGTGCTGCACGGGTAGACCGCTGTCAAACACCCCCTTTACTTCCACACACCATCGCTGGGTGGAGGCTTTCCATTAAAAAGCCACTGAAAAGCTAAGGTTTCGACCGGTGTAACGGTTATAACGCGTTGCTAAAGGTTATTTTGCACACCTGTTCCACAATTGAACCATAATATACCACCTATGAACCTTTTGGACTGGCTCCGGAGTTGGGGCCGCAAACAACCCCAGGAAGCCCCCCAACTGGATGAAGGCGAGCAGCATTTTCTGGGCCTGGACGTGCAGGCCGTCATCAACGCCCACCTGGCCTGGCGCAAGCGGCTCGAGGACTCGATTCTGGGCCGTTCCAACGAAGAGCTCGATATTGGTGTAATCATGCAGGACAACCAGTGCATGCTGGGCCAGTGGCTCTATGGCCAGGCAGCCCGTAGCACCCTGGCCCTGCACCCCGAGTTTGCCACGTTACGCGAAGCGCACCGCTCGTTTCACCTATATGCGGCCCGGGTGGTACAAACGTTGCGCATGCGCGGGGTGGAGGCGGCTCAGGCCATGCTCGAGGCCGACTTCGACCGGCTATCCAAAGACATCGTGTTTAACCTCGCCGCCCTCATGCACAAAGAGCGTACGCTGAACTAAACCCGCTCGCAGAAGCCGCGCATCCCGGCTGGCGCTGTTTGCTTTACCCCGTCCCGCAACCTGGGGGGACGGGGAACGACCACCCGGCTCACCACGCCAGATTCACTCGTACCCGGCCAAGGCCAGGTCATCCTTGAGGGACTCCACCTCCACCTTGCCGGCATACAGGTTGACGATTTTTCCCTCGCCATCCAAAACAAAAGTCCAGGGCTGGCCCAGTACCTTGTAGCGGTTGGCAACGGCCACCGGGTTATCCCCCCCAGGCTGGGCCAATAGCGGAAGGAAGCGGGGGTAGTTTTTCATGTAGTCCCGCACCACCTGTTCGGTGTCGCGCGGCTCGCGGCTGATCACCACAAAGGGCACCTTGTATTCCTGGGCAAGCTGGTGCAGTTTGGGAAACTCAGCCCGGCAGACAGGGCACCAGCTGGCCCAAAAAGTAATCACCACCGGCCGGCCCTTGAAGCTGGCCAGGGAGTATGCCTTCCCCGACGCATCGCGCAAGCGAAAGTCCGGGGCCATCTGTCCCGGCGAGGCTGCCAGAACAATTGCGAGCAAAGCCAAGATTGCCAACCAACGGTTCATGTTTTCCCCCTGATGAATCGATACCTATAGCGGGTATTTAGCTATAAATTAAATAGCATAATAGTCTACAAAGACAAGAGGTGGGGATTCAATCTCGGGGCCAGGGTTTGCGAGGGTTCACGCACCAACCCTGGCCAGGTGGGCTTTAGACCGTCGGTATTATGCTTGCAGGCAGGCGACCTGGCTGGGTATCAGACCCCCACCTGGCCTCACCCATTGGAGGAGGGGGTGGTTTGTTTTATGCACCGCTCCTGCACGTCCAATCCCAAAATAGTAATAAGGGTTATATCCAAGAGCAATAAGTTATTGCATTATTACAATAACTTATTCTTTTATGGGCTATAAATGCAATATTTTGTTTGCTGAGCTGTTTTCTTTTGATCATCAAGATGGTTGGACGCAGGGTTGACATTCATACCCCCAGGTAGTACTAATAGGTAACCGAAAATTACGGTGCAATATGCGTTACATGCTTTTGGTACTGGTTGGATCTTTACTTATGGTCAGCGCCCAGGAAGTGGACTTTGACCGCTGGTATCCCTATGGCCAGGCCAGCCAGTATGCCCAGTCGCACGGGCGCATTTTAATGGTCTACTTTTGGAGCCATGCCTGCCCGTATTGCGATCAAATGAATACTTTTGTGCTCTCCGACGAGGCTGTCTCTAAAACTCTGCGCCAGCGTTTTGTGGTGGCCAGCGTGGACAGCCAGAGCCCAGAGGGACGCGCCCTCAGCACGCAAATGCGGGCTTTGGGTACCCCTAGTTTTGTCTTCTTCGTACCCCAGGGGGGTACGTGGAAAGAGGCGGGCCGGCTATTCGGTAGCCGCACCCGTGCGCAGTTTCTGAGCGAACTTCGGCAGATCTGTGCGAAAGTAGGAGGTGAAGGTTGTGGATAGAAGGACATTTTTAAAAGCGTCGGCCGGTGCGGTCGCCGGAAGCATGTTGGCCAACCAACTGACTTCGGCGCTGGCCCAGGGGGGCCTCGAGGGCGAAGACGTCGCCAACCTCGAGAAAGGCTTGCAGCAGGTGTTGGGTAAGGGCTTTAAAGATCTAACCCCTTCGCAGCAGGTTAAGTTGGTTGCCCCTACCATCGCCGAGTCGGGCGCGAACGTACCGGTAGAAATTGAGGCCAGCCTGCCGGCCGATCAGGTCAAGGCCATTCACTGCTTCAGCGATAAGAACGCCAATCCCCTGCTCTTCACCGTCGTGCTGAACGGGGTCTTGCCCTACTACGCAACCCGTGTGCGGGTGGCCGAAACGGCCCCGGTTCGGGCAGTGGTCGAGACCAAAGACGGTAAGTTCCTGATGGCTTCGCAGTCGGTGCGGGTCACGGTAGGCGGTTGCGGTTAAGGAGGCATGCGATGGCGATTAACATTTTGGTTCGTTTCAACCCGGCCAAACCTAAAGCCGGCGACGAGGTTCGCGTACAGATTGTGGTTCAGCACCCCATGGAACCCGGTACCCGCCGGGACGCCAGCGGCAAGCAAATTCCTGCCGATTACATCAACGAGGTCAACGTGCTGATGGACAACCAGGTTATTGCCCAGGTCAAGCCGGGCCCCGGCACCAGCGCCAACCCGCTGTTTGCCTTCAAGATGAAGGCCACCAAGGCGGGCCAGCTCAAGGTCACCTGCAAAGACCTCAACGGCCAAACCGGTGAAAAGACCGCAGACCTGACGCTGGCTTAGGAGGTGCCGATGGGTCGCTTCTGGCGTTTGGTAGGGGCGGCAGTTCTGGCCCTCTTCAGCCTGTTTGTGTTGGCCCAGGAAGAAGACGATCCGGTCAAGGAGGCCGAAAAGCAAAAGAAGCAACTCCTCGAGCAGAGCGGGGGTATTCTGCCCAGCGACCTGTACGTTGAACAGGGCGAACAACTGTTCAAGGCCAAGCGTGGACCCAAGCAGGTGAGCCTCGAGGCCTGCGATTTTGGCCGGGGGCCGGGGAAACTTGAAGGTGTGGTGGGGCGGCTGCCCCGCTACTTCTTCGACACCCGCCGGGTGGAAGACCTCGACTCGCGCATCCGCACCTGCATGATCCGGCTGCAGGGCTTCCAGCCGCAGGAAATTAAGCGCAGCGAGGTGGTGGCGATTGCCTTTTACCTGGCCTCCCTTTCCAACGAGCAGCCGGTGACGGTGCGAACCCTAATGCCCCAGGAAAAGAAGCTCTACGAGCTAGGGGAGCGGCTTTTCTACCTGCGGGCCGGCCCGCGTGACATGGGCTGCGCGACCTGCCACGTCACCTATGTGGGCAAGCGGGCCGGCGTTCTCCCCTATTCCGACATCCTCAAGGATAAGCGCGCAGTTAGCCACTGGCCGGCCTTCCGTTACTCCAACGACCAGGCCTGGACCATGGCCGACCGCATCCGGGCTTGCTACAGCAACCTGAGCATGCCTGCGCCCGACTTCTACTCCGAACCCATCATCGCCCTGACCCTCTTCATGAACGTGCAGGCCAACGGGGCGCGGATGGATCTGCCCGGTTTCATACGCTAGGGAGGTCTTGTGCGGCGATTCTATCTACCTACCCTGCTTCTCTTGCTTCTGGGCCTAGCCAGTGGTCAAACCGGCCAATCTTACATCGACACCGAACTCCAGCGGCTGATCCAGGATGGGGGTCAGAACTACGCCAACACCCTGCTGCGGCAGGCCCCCGACCAGGCCCTTTGCTCCATCCACCGCAACAAGCTACCGGCCGAGGTGCTCGGCCCCTTCATCGAAGAGCAGCGCAAGAGCATCAAATACCCCGCCGATGGCAAGCTGATGGGCAACTGGAAACAGGGCGAACCCATTTTTAACACCCTGGCTCGAGGTAACTGCTTCTCCTGCCACGTGGGCTCCCCCCTCAACATTGGGGGTAATGTCGGGCCCAGCCTGGAAAAGTATGGTCAGCGGGGCACTTCCGAAGCTGTTCAGAAGTACACCTACGAGGTGATCTACAACACCTGGGCTTATTTCCCCTGCACCGTGATGTACCGCTTCGGTCACGGCGGTCTGCTTAAGCCGGAGGAGATTGCCCACGTGGTGGCCTACCTGCTCGACCCGGCCTCAGACTTCAACACCAAACCGGCGCTGAAGCGCTAACTTCTCGAATCTCATCGCTCCCCGGCGAACACCTGGGCCTGGGAAAGGAGGCGCTATGACCCGACGTGAACTGGTACAACTCTTGCTGGCCCTGGGCATGACCTCCCCTAAAGCCTTTGCCCAGGCCATGGAACGCCCCGAGCAGCTTTACGACCTGCCCCCCTTTGGCAACGTCACCCTCCTCTTCAACACCGACACGCACGGCCAGCTGCGGCCCCACTACTTTATGGAACCGCCCAACCTGCTGGCCGCCAAAGCCCTGGAGGGTAAACCCGGCTACCTGACCGGCGAGGCCTTTTTGCGCTACTACGGCCTTCGGCGGGGCAGCCTCGAGGCCTATGCGTTCTCCTCGGTAGACTTCGCGGCGCTGGCCCAGCGCTTTGGGCCCATGGGGGGCGGGGCTTATATCGGTGCCCTTATCAAGCAGCAGAAAGCCCAGGCGGGTGAAAAACGTACCCTGGTGCTGGACGGCGGCGATACCTGGACCAACTCCGGCATCTCCTTGCGCACCAAAGGGCAGGTGATGGTGGACTGGATGAACCGGGTAGGCTTCGACCACATGGTCTTCCACTGGGAGTACACCCTGGGCCGCGAGCGAGTGGAGGAGCTGGTCAAGGCGCTCAAAGCCCAGATTATCAGCTTCAATATTGTCGATGACCTCTTTGGCGACCCCGTTTATCCGCCCTATGTCATCCACGAAATCGGGGGCTACAGCCTGGGCATCATCGGTTCTACCTTCCCCTATGTAAAAGTTTCACATCCAGAGGAGTTTTCCGAGGGGTTATCCTTTGGGGTTCGGGAAAACGAACTGCAGAAATATGTGGACGAGCTGCGCAGCAAGGGCGTAGACGCGGTGGTGCTGCTCTCCCACAACGGCGTACCGCTGGATCTGGCCCTGGCCGGGCGCATCAAGGGCCTTGACCTGATTCTCACCGGCCATACCCACGACTTCACCCCCGCCCCCATCCGGGTAGGCAACACCTGGTTGGTGGCCGGTGGTTCGGCGGGCAAGGCCGTTATCCGCATAGATCTGCAAATGAGGAAAGGTGGCATTGCAGACCTGCGCGCTAAAACCTTGCCGGTAGCCACCCAACTGATCAAACCCGACCCAGAGCTCGAGGCCTTCATCCGCGATGCCTACGCCCCACACCTGGACTACCTGGATCAGGTATTGGGCACTACCGAAACCCTTTTGTATAAGCGCGACTCCACCTACTCCACCCTCGACGAGCTGGCCGGTAGAGCGGTACAGGCCGCCTACCCGGAGGTGGATGTAGCCTTTAGCACCGGCACCCGCTGGGGCACGGCCATCCTGCCGGGCCAACCCATCACCATGGATAAAATTCTGGCCTACACCGGCTTCACCTACCCTGAGGTCTACGTATTCAAGCTCAAGGGCGACCGCTTGCAAGCAGTACTCGAGGACGTGGCGGCCAACACCTTCAACCCCGACCCCTTCTACCAGCAAGGCGGGGACATGAGCCGGGTTTTTGGGCTCTCCTACGACCTGGCGGTCAATGCCCCCACCGGCCAGCGCATACGCAATGTGGCCATTCGGGGCCGCCGCCTCGACCCCAACCGGGAGTACACCCTGGCTTCCTTTGGTGGACGCCTGCAGCGCAGCGGCACCCTGGTGGAAAAATACACCCCCCGCCCCATCTACGACCTGATAGCCGAGTACCTCAAGCAGGTCAAAACTGTCCGCATCCCCCCGCGCCCCAGCATGCGGGTACTGGATCAGCGCTATGTGTTACCAGGATAAAACAGGATAAAAGAAGGAGGCTTATAGGTGAAAACCAGATATTTTATTGGGTTACTGGCCATGCTGCTCGTGGGGCTCACCCTGTCTCAGCAGGGGCCCTTCCAGCAGCGCGTTCAGCAGGCCATCAACAGCGGCGGTAGCAAGTTTGCCGAAACCATGAAGCAAGACCGTGACCAGGCGCTGTGTTCGCAGTACCGTGACAAACTGCCCCCGGAGGAAGTGGGGGCCTTCCTCGAGCGCCAGCGGGCCCTCATCAAATACCCCGCCGACGGCAAACTGATGGGCGACTGGAAGCAGGGTGAGGCCCTGTTCACCAACCCCCGCAAGGGCAACTGCTATGCCTGCCACACGGGCGACCCCAAAGAGGCCGGGGCCGGGCGCATGGGGCCAGGACTGGTGGGCTATGGGCAGCGCGGCACCAGCGAAGCGGTGGTCAAGTACACCTACGACAAGATTTACAACGCCTGGGCTACCATGCCCTGCTCGCTGATGTACCGGGCCGGCCACCACGGCATCCTGACCCCGGAAGAAACCGCCCACGTAACCGCGTTCCTGCTCGACCCGGCCTCGCCGGTGAACGCCAAGAGGTGAAACCATGCGCAACCGCAGCCTGTGGATTGGATTTTTGTTGGCGCTGGGGTTGGGCTTGAGCATCGCCCTCACCCAGCAGCAAGAGGTAGACCCCTACAAGGAAGCCGAACGGCAGCGGGAGCTGTTCCGTCAGACCGCCGGTATTCTACCGGGCGAACTGTATGCCGCCCAGGGCGAGGAGCTGTTCGCTCAGAAGCGAGGCCCCAAGAACGCGAGCCTCGAGGCCTGCGACTTTGGCCTGGGGCCGGGGAAGCTCGAGGGCGCCCTGACCCAACTGCCCCGCTACTTTGCCGACACCCGGCGGGTAGAAGACCTCGAGACCCGCATCGTGAGCTGCATGGTGAATCTTCAGGGCTTCCGCCCGCAAGACATCAAGCGCGAAGACGTGAAGGCCCTCACCGCTTTCGTGGCCTCCAAGTCCACCGAGATGCCCATCAACGTGGTGCCCAAAACTTCGCAGGAGATCGCCATGTACAACCTGGGCCGGGAGCTCTGGTACCACCGGGCCGGCGACCGCGACATGAACTGTGCCATCTGCCACGACAGCTACGCCGGCGGTAAAGTGCGGCTCTCCCCGGTGCGCAGCCCGCGCCAGGGCCTCTCCAACGAGTGGCCGGCCTACCGCTTCGAGGCCGATAAACTTTATACCCTGCAAGACCGGATTGCCTTCTGCTACGAGTCGGTGGGCATTCACCCACCCGACCATTACTCCGAGCCCATGATTGCCCTTTCCACCTACATGCTGGCCGAGGCCACCAAGGGCAAAAACAAGTTCACCGAGCTGCCGGGCTTTACCCGTTAGGAGGTGTATATGCGTAGAGGTTGGATACTGCTGGTGCTTCTGGGAAGCCTGGGCCTTGCCCAGGAGATGGCCCCTTCCTCGCTGCAGGACATGGGCAATTTCATCAAGAAGATTAACCCCGCCAGCTACCTGCTCTACGCCGCCGAGGCCAAAGATTTTGTGGAGGTCTTTGAGCCTTTTATCCTGGATGTTCGCACCACCGAGGAACGCTCGAGGGGCTTCTTACCCAACTCAGTGCACATCCACATCAGTCAGCTCCCCGACCGTCTGAGCGAACTGCCCAAAGAAAAGGACAAGCCCATCCTGGTCTACTGCGGCAGCGGGCACGTGAGCGCGGTAGCCGCCGCCTATCTGCGGGCATTGGGTTACAAAGAGGTAAAGAACCTCAACGGTGGCTTTCGTAGCTGGCTCGAGCAGAATCTGCCTGTCCAAAAGCCATAGAGGAGGCATATGAAGGTCAAGTGGTTATTGCTATTCGGTTTTATCCTGTCCCTGTCAGCGCTGGCACAATCACTGGAAACCACCCTGCGTGGGGTAAGCGTAGCCGATACCCAGGCCCGTGTCGAGGCGGCTGTGAGTGCCCAGGGGCTCAAGGTCGCCCGTACCCTGAACCTGGGCGGCCAGGTCAAAAACTTCAAGGCCGACTTCCCAGATTACCTGCTGTTGGTTCTGGAGCCCGAAGCCGGGGCACTGGCTGCCGTGCAGGAAAACGTCATGACCGCCATCATCCTGCCGCCTACCATCTACGTGCACGCGGCCAGGCCCGGTGTGGTAACGGTGGGTACCTTCGACCCCGACCTGATGTTTGCCATGCTGGGGGTCAAAAATACCAAAAGCCGTCTGCTGGGGGCCAAGCTCAAAGCGGTTATCGCCAGCCTGGGCTTGCCCCGCAAAGTGGCACCGGCCATGATGCCTGATCCCAGTTCGGGCATGATGCCGGCCCTCATGTACATGGTGGAGGGCGGCAACGTGGACGAACTCACCCTACTCATCGAGAGCGAGCTCGGCAACAATGGCCTCAACGTGTTGCCCTCGGTCAAGATGGGCAACGTGGTGGGCATCCAGCCCTGCAAAAGCGAGTGGGCCTACCACATGTTCATGACCCAGCCCGCCGGCGGCTTTGCCGCGCCTTGCCGTTTCTTCGTGGCGCCCATGCCCGGCGGAGCCCTGGTGGGGGCCATTGAACCCATGCTGATGGGCATCATGCCCGGGGTGGCCCAAAACCAGACCACGATGGGGATGCTCCAGGAGGCCCGGCGGGTTATGAGCCAGATTCTGGAGGGGGTGGGTGGCCAACCCTATCGCCCCCAGCAATAAGTGATATAACCGCCCGTTATGGCTTTCGCAGGTCTGGACTGTATCTGATAAACTGAAGGCTAAGCCCAAGCTTGCGAAAGTTGCCGGAGGTGCCGTCTCCGGGATGGCTCGGGTTATGGGAGGAAGCATGAGCAAGGTAACGCGTCGGAAGGTTCTCAAGGCAGGTGCGGTAGCGGGAGCTGCTGCAGCCAGTAGCGCTTTTGCCCAGGAGTTCTTCAGCAAGCCCAGCAGCGTGTTGGGGCCAGCCCGGGGCAACCGGGTGGTGATTATCGGCGGGGGCTGGGGGGGGATCAGCACGGCCCGCCACCTGCGCCGCAAAAACCCCAACATCGAGGTGGTGTTGATCGAGAAGAACCCCGCCTTCATGTCGTGCCCCATGAGCAACCTGTACCTGGGGGGGGTCAAAGACCTCGATTTCATCGTCTTTGATTACGCCAACGTGGCCAAGGCCGGGGTCACCATCGTCAACGAACGGGCCATCGAGGTTAATCGGGCCGGCCGCTACGTGCGCACCACCAGCGGCATCATCTTCTACAACTACCTGGTGGTCTCGCCGGGCATCGACTACATGTATGAGGCCATCCAGGGTTACAACGAAGTCAAGCAGTTCATGCCAGTGGGCTTCAAACCCTGGGAGCACATCGCCCTCAAGCGTCAGATCGACAACTTTGAAGGGGGCGACCTGGTGCTGGCCATTCCCAAGCCCCCCTACCGCTGCCCCCCTGGCCCCTACGAGCGGGCGGCCATGCTGGCGTACTACCTTAAAACCAACCAGATCAAGGGCAAGGTGATCGTGCTGGACGCCAACCCTGGCCCCATCTCCAAGGGCCCAGGCTTCACCGCGGCCTACAACGACCTCTACAAAGACTACATCCAGTACATCCCCCAGGCCGAGGTCACGGCCATTGACTACGCCAAGAAGGAGGTCAAAACCCCGCTGGGTGAGTTCAAGTTCAACCTGGCCAACATCATCCCGCCCATGAAGGCTGGGGACATTGTTCGCACGGCCGGGCTGGGCGACCGCTGGGCCAACGTGCGGCTGCCTACCTTCCTCTCTGACCGAGACGACCGGGTCTACATTATTGGCGACGTAATCGGCAACGTGCCCTACCCCAAGAGCGGGCAGGTGGCCTACAACGACGGCAAGATCATTGCCGACCACATCGCCCAGCGCATTGCGGGCAAGCAGGTAGCCGAGATTCCCAACCCACTTCCCGACAACATCTGCTATAGCTTTGTGAGCAGCGAGGAGTCCATCTGGGTCTCGCATAAGCACAACTGGGACGAAGCTGCCCGCCAGGTTCGGCAACAATCCACCGTAGACAACAACCGCTCCAAGCCCAATGGGGCCCTCGCTTTTGAATGGGCCAGGGGCCTGTGGGGCGACATGTTTGGCCCAGGCGCCTGAGCCTGCAATCCGGGGTGGAACGGGCCCCGTCCCACCCCGCTATAGGAGAACACACCGGATGAATCGTCGTAAGCTGTTGCAACTCTTGAGCAAAGGGGCGGCTGCCGGAGCTTTCGTCAAGCTCTCTGGGGGCCAGGCCCAGAGCAAAATTCCCCAGGGCGCCACCGATACCATGAAGGTGCTGGGAGCTACCTTGCGCGAGTACGGAGAGCGCAGTGAGTTCGAGAAGGATGTAATTCGCTACATCTCCCCCAACCTGCGCAGCCGCCACACCGGCGCCGACTTTGCCCCATTGGAGAAGCTCGAGGGCATCATCACCCCCAGCTCGCTGCATTTCGAGCGGCACCACGGCGGGGTGCCCAACGTGAACCCCGCGGACTACCGGCTGGTAATTCACGGGATGGTCGAGCGGCCTTTAATGTTCACCCTGCAAGACCTCAAGCGCTTCCCCTCAGTAACCCGCACCTACTTCATCGAGTGCGCAGGCAATGGGCAAAACGGTTACCGCAACCCTCCCGACATGACCCTCACCGCCACCCGCAGCCGGGGGCTGGTCTCGAACTCTTCCTGGACGGGGGTGCCCCTCTCCATTTTGCTCAAAGAGGCCGGCCTCAAGGAAGGAGCGCGCTGGCTGATTCCCGAAGGCCAGGACGCCGCCGCTTACACCCGCAGCCTGCCGCTGGAAAAGGCCCTGGACGACGTGTTGGTAGCCTACGCCCAGAACGGCGAGGCCATCCGGCCCGAGCAGGGCTACCCGGTGCGGCTGGTGGTGCCGGGCTGGGAGGGGAGCATCCAGGTCAAGTGGTTGCGGCGCATCCAGGTGACCGATACTCCGGTCATGAGCAAGGACGAAACCTCGGAGTACACCGATGTGATGGCCGATGGCAAAATCTACGCCTTCACCTGGGTGATGGATCCGGAATCTATCATCACTTATCCTTCGGGGTTGCAGCAGATTCAGCGGGGCTTCCACGAGATTCGCGGCCTGGCCTGGAGCGGCCACGGACGCATTCGCCGGGTGGAAATTTCGCTGGACGGCGGTAAATCCTGGAAGCAAGCCAGCCTCGAGCCCGCCCCCGACGCTTTATCGGTGGTGCGCTTTAAGTACAACTGGGTTTGGGACGGTAAGGAAACGGTCATTATGAGCCGGGCCTGGGACGAAAAAGGCAATACCCAGCCCACCCAGGAGGAGTTCTTTGCCAAGTGGGCCCGCAACAACCGCTACCACTACAACGCCATCCAGGCCTGGCGGATTGGCGCCGACGGCAAGGTGGTCAACGGCGACAAGACCTTAGCGGGTGCACCCGCCCAGCTCGGCGCAGTGGGCCGGGGCGGCTGTGGAGGTGAGTCCTGATGCGGCGCAAGTGGTTCTACCTGGCCCTTTCGGCCCTGGCCCTTTCGGCCCTGGTGCTGGCCCAGGGGCGCTACCAGATCGGCACCCCCCTCAACGAGCAAGAGGTGCAGGAGTGGAACATCCGGCCCTCCATTCTGGCTAATGGCATAGGACTCCCCCCAGGCCAGGGAACCGTAGACGAGGGGGCCAAGGTCTATGCCACCCACTGTGCAGGCTGTCACGGTGCAACCGGTGAGGGCGGGGCCTTTACCCGGTTGGTTTCCGAGCCTTTCCCCATTACCAAAGAAACCGACTCGGTGGACTTTGCCATTGGCAACTACTGGCAGTACGCCACCACCCTCTTCGACTACACCCGCCGAGCCATGCCCTTTGCCACCCCCGGCATCCTGAGCAACGATGAAGTGTATGCGGTGGTGGCCTACATTCTTTACCAGAATGGCGTTATTGACGAAAGCGAGCCCATGAACGCGCAGACCCTGCCCAAGGTGCAGATGCCAGCCCGAGCCCTGCTGGAGCTTGATCCCGGCACCCAGAAGCGCTTCCCCTGGCTCAAGCTCCCCTAGAGGTATTTGCATGGACCGTCGCAACTTTCTTGATTTACTAGCCAGAGGCACCTCGCTGGGCCTTTTGCTCAAGTTCTCGCCGCTGGGGATGCTCGAGTTCGTCCGGGCCCAAAGCAGCGCCAACCCCTTCCCCAAGGCGCTTTTGGTAGACAAAGCCGGCAACCCCTTCAAACTGAGCAGCCTGAAGCCCCACGAGCCTTTTGTGTTCGCCTACCCCTTCGCGGCCACCCCCAACATCCTGGTCAATGTGGACGCTGAGCTCGCGCCGGTAGACGTTAAAATGCCCGACGGCAAAAACTACCGCTGGACGGGCGGGGTGGGGCCGCGCAAGAGCGTGGTAGCCTACACCAGCATCTGCCCCCACGCCTACAGCTACGCTGCCCCCAACCTGGGGGCCATGGGCTACTACAAACCCGAGGGAAACCGGGGGGCCCGCATGGTCTGCTGCTCGCACCTTTCAGCCTTTGATGTGACCAAAGGCGGCGAGGTGAAGGGCGGGCCGGCTCCCCATGCTCTGGCGGCGGTGGTCCTCGAGTACGACCCTGCCAAGGACGAAGCCTACGCCACAGGCTTCCTGGGCAACCCCCAGTTCGACGAGTTCTTCCGGGCCCAGGCCCAGAACCTGCGTGACCTGTTCCGCACCACCGCCCGGGCCCGCGAGGAAGTGGCCAAAGCCACCGTTCTCCCCTACGCCGAGCACACCAAAGTGCCCACCAGCTGTCCGGTGCTGGGATAAGTTTTTTTTGTTCTGGTTCGGATAAAACCTAGCCGAGGTTCAGGAGGTCAGATGAGCGAGATCAACCGTCGTGAAGTTTTAAAAACCCTTGGGCTGACCGCTGCTGGCCTTGCTGTGGCGCAGTCTGGACAAGAAGCCCAGGCCCAGGCCACCCCGGTGGTTTGGTCGGATTACGTGGTCTTCCTCAACGCCAACGCCAAGGCCTACGTGGTGGATACCCGCACCGATCAGGTGGTGGCCAGCCTTGATACTGCTCGAGGCGCAACCCTGGGTAGCATGACCCCCGATGCCCAAAAGGTCTACGTAAGTGGGGCAGCGGAGGGGGAAACCCGGGTGGTGGTACTCGACCTGCAAAACCTGCGTGTAGCCAAGGTGCTACAAACCGGCAACCGCCCCAAACATGGCCTGGTTAGCCCCAATGGCCAGCGGGTAGGGGTCGATCACTGGGGCTTGAGCGAGGGCAAACTCCGCCTGGTTTTTATCCGAACCGCCGACGACACCATCGAGCAGGTGCTGGAAATACCGGTGCAGAACCAGCCCAAGGGTGTCACCTCCATGCACAATGCCTGGAGTTGGGACAGCCGCTACTTTTACAGCGTAGATCGGGTGGACGACCGGCTCATTGTGGTAGACACAACCGACTGGTCCGCACGCACCTTCCGCTCGCCCAGCGTACCTCACTACCCTTGTATTAGCCCGGATGGGAAGGAGCTTTGGCTCATTCATGAGGGCAGTAACCAGGTTAAGCCCGGCATTGTGGTATATGACCTGACCAAACCCGACTTGCCAGTGATAGCCCAGATGGATATGCCCCTGATCGGTGAAGAGGCCGTCGAAGCACATCACGGCAACTTTACACAAGACGGTCGCTACTTTATGGCCCTGAACCGAGGCCCGGGCAACAACCTGCGAGGTCGGGAAGTGGCTTTTTACAGCGCCCGCAGCAAGCGTTTGCTTCACCGGGTGAGCTGCGCCAGCACGGGGGTAGGACACGCCTACAACACCCCCGATGGTAGGCGGGCTATTGCTACCAACTATGGCAACAACGTGATCACGGTGATTGACATTGCGGGCTTGCGAACACTTAAGGATCTGGTTATCGGTAAGGGCCGTATGGGACACGTGGTCTTTACCCGAGACGGCCGTTTTGGCTATGTATCCAATGCCGACGGCAACCTGTACAAGCTGGACATGCGCTCTCTACAGGTGGTCAAAACCATTGAAACCGGTCAGACCAGCGGGGGCGGCCAGGTGGTCAATGTCTGGACCAACCTGTTTGAAGAACTACCTCGAGCCTAACCTATGACTCTGAGCCTTCCCATCGCGTTTCTGGCAGGCATCCTCTCCTTCCTATCGCCCTGCGTGCTTCCTCTGGTGCCTACCTATTTGCTATACCTGGGGGGCCAGCAGGGTCGCCCTTTGCGCAATGCGGTTTTCTTTGTGCTGGGCTTTTCAGCCATCTTCTTCTTGCTGGGATTGCCCTTCACCCTGCTGGGTGGACTGCTCTTTGAGCATCGCGATCTGCTGGGCCGCATTGGGGGTGGGGTGCTGATTCTGCTGGGGCTTTATATGCTGGGCCTCAAGCCCAAGTGGGGCGTGAACCTGCGTTACGAAGGCCCTACCGACCGCCCCTGGGGGGCTTTTGTGCTGGGCATCGTGCTGGGGCTGGGCTGGACGCCCTGCATCGGCCCCATTCTGGGGGGCATCCTAACCCTTACCGCAACCGGTGGAGGGGTGCACCTGCTGGTGGCCTACATCCTGGGGCTGGCCGTGCCCTTCTTGCTGGTGGCCTTTTTTGCCGAACGGGCTCGAGCCTTCCTCAAGCGCGCATCCAGGCTTTCCCACGCGGTGGAGATTGTGGCCGGGGTGGTGCTGATTGCGGTAGGACTTCTCTTACTCACCGGCACCTACACCCAGCTCAATAGCTTCTTCCTGAAAATTACCCCTGAGTGGCTGCAAGAGCGGCTGTGAGCGGAGGGGCGGCATGACCCCGGGAAAACCCAAGCTAGATGGCACCTTCACCGACCCCGAAACCCTGGAGGGGATTCTCCGGCGCCTCAAGCGCATCGAGGGCCAGGTGCGGGGCCTGCAACGCATGGCCGAGAAGGGGCGGCCCTTTGATGAACTTTTAGATCAGATTCAGGCCACCCGCAAAGCCATGGACTCGGTGGCCAGCGTGGTGCTGGAAGAGTACCTGAACGCCTGGGAGACCCAGGCCGCTGCAGGCGATACGGAGCTAAGCAAGGGCCAGATTGCCATGATTCTGCGTAAGATCATCTGATTACGCTTTTCAAGCACAATTTAGAAACGGTAGGGCCAATTTTACGCCCTACCGATTTTCTTTGGCTATACTGCGAGCCGCTGCTATTGACCAGTACTCTGCATCGTTCTAGTATGCCCTTATACACAAAGGAGGTATAGGTATGAAGTCTGTGGATCGCCGCGGGTTGATTCGGATGGCTGCTTGGCTGGGTGCCCTGCCTTTGTTCCAGGCCCAGGCCAACGATAAGCTCAACTATAGCCAGTTCAAAAAAGAAACACCCATGGCCGCCCTCTATCACTGCGACTACGGCACGCCAGACCGCTTTGCCCAGACCCTGACCAACATGAGCAACCACCTGTCGGTCTACGACAACGACCCCTTCAAGCTGAAGTTGGTGATGGTAGTCCACGGGCAGGGGATCAAGTTTTTTCTGAAAGACCTCGAGGGCCTGCCCCAGGCCTGGACAGCCGAAAAGTTCGATCAGGAGGCCATCTTCAGCCGCATCAAACAGTTGGCTTCCCTGGGGGTGGAGTACTACGTCTGCCAGATCACTTTCGCCCGCAACAACATTCCTGAAAGCAAACTGCGCTCGGACGATTTCATCAAGTGGGTGCCATCGGGGGTCGGGGCTGTGGCCGAATTGCAAGCCAAGGGCTATGCCTATATCAAGGCCGGATAGCCCGCGCGACCCGCTCTGGCAGAACATACAAAAAAGCCCGGAAGAAATGTCCGGGCTTAGTTTCAAGGTGTAGCTACTTGAGACCGAGCTTGTTGCGGGCTTCGAGCACCTGCGCCGCGGTCATGGTCTTGGCCCGCTGGGCCTTAACCTCGGCAGCGGTGAAGGCTTGCTGGCCTGCAGGAAACTTGTTGCCCCACTGGGTCGAGATGTGGTTGAGCAGGCCGGCAATCTCTTCGTCCTTGAGCTGCGCATAGGCCGGCATAGCGCCCTGGTACTTGGCACCCTTGACGGTAATCTGGCCTTGCAGGCCGTAAAGCAGCACTTGAATCAGAAACTCGCGGCCCCCTTTGGCGGCCAGAATATCGGGCACATGGCCCGCCAGCGGTGGAAAGACCCCCGGGATGCCGGCACCGGTGGGCTGGTGGCAGCCCTGGCACTGGGCATAGAGGGGGCTGGCCTGGGCCGCAGCAGTCTGAGCACTAAACAGGTAGCCTACCAGGCCCCACAGCAAAACAGCCGAAAGAAAGGAAATATTGCGCTTGAGCAAGTTATATCACCTCCACCCTATAGTATGCGCCCTAAAAATCGGTTTGCAAGCCACCCCGGGTTATCTGAACGATAACTAAAGGTTATTTACCGGATTTTTCGGCCTGTACCAGCCACAAGGCCGCCCCCAGAAGGGCAACCGCGCCAGCAAAGAAGAAGTAGTCCAGCGCCACCTTGGGCGAAAACGCCTGGGCTTTTTCGAAGAACTTCACCACCAAAATCATCAGAATGACCTGGCCCAGCTTGGTCTTGAGATCGCTGAGGCTACGTACCCGCAGTACGTTATTCAGGCTACCCTCGAGCCGGGTTACCTCGGCAATGAAGAGTTCGTAGAGCCCTAGGGCAAAGATGATCAGCACCGAGGCCAGGAGAGCCAAATCTACCGCGCTCACCATCATGGGTAGGGCCTTTTCCAGGCTACCCGAGCCCAGCGCCCGCCATACCTCGATCCCGGTCTGCACCGCAAAATAGACCGCACCCGCCAGCAGCCCCACCACCGGTATCAGCATGACCCAGCGGGCCTGCCAGAGCACGCTCTGGATCAACTGCTCAACACGACTCATCAAAACGCCCGCCCTAAGGACTCCCCTACGTTATACCAGATTCGGTTAGTTCGTTACTGAACAGTGACGAACTAACCCGACTGAAAGGAGTGCTCTGGGATTCAAAAAGATAGCCTCTGGATTTTTTAGTTTGAATGACTATCTTTTTGAATCCGGTATTACATCCAGATAGCCATGTCG
Source organism: Meiothermus sp. (assembly GCF_026004115.1). Classification (NCBI taxonomy): domain Bacteria; kingdom Thermotogati; phylum Deinococcota; class Deinococci; order Thermales; family Thermaceae; genus Meiothermus; species Meiothermus sp. The sequence continues at coordinate 1,582,190 of NZ_BPIM01000001.1, read as the reverse complement.
GCCAGCTACAGGAGATTCTATTCCTGCATAAGGCTAGAGCGAAGTCTAGGCCCGCCCCACCGTGCCCATCAGTTCGAACTTTTCCTTAATGACCTGCTTCAGGTACTCGCGGCCCTTGCCCAGCAGTTTGCGCGGGTCGAACTCCTTGGCGTTACCCACCACCACCTCGCGGATACCAGCGGTAAAAGCCAGGCGCAGGTCGGTATCGATGTTGATTTTAGCGATGCCGTTGGGAATGGCCTTGCGCACGTCTTCGTCGTGGATGCCGGTGGGGTCGCCGAGGTCGGCCCCGGTGGCGCGCATTTTGTCCTTGAGCCACTGCGGCACACCAGAAGAGCCGTGCAGCACCAGGGGAATGGAGACCCGGGCGGCAATCTGCTCGAGCCGGACATGGTCGATGTAGGGCCGCCCCTTGCCCTTGTAGGCCCCGTGCGAAGTGCCGATGGCAATGGCCAGGTAGTCGATGCCGGTGGCCTCCACAAAGCGCACGGCCTCCTCAGGGTCGGTGAGGAAAGCATCTTTGGCCTCCACCACGATGTTATCCTCGATACCCTGCAAGCGGCCGAGCTCGGCCTCTACGCTTACCCCCACCGCATGGGCGGCCTCCACGCACTTTTTAGTCTCGTGTACGTTCTCCTCAAAGGGGTGGTGCGAGGCGTCAATCATCACGCTGGTGAAGCCAGCCCGCAGCGCCTGAAGCACCATCTTGTAGTCGGCCCCGTGGTCAAGGTGCAGCGCCACCGGCACGCTCACCCGGCTGGCCATGTCGCGCACCAGGTTGGAGAGGTTTTCCAGCCCCGCATACTTGCGGGCACCGTCGGAAACCTGAATGAAGACCGGGGCCCTGAGGGCTTCGGCGGTCTCGAGGATGGCCTGGGTAGTCTCTAAGTTGTTGGTGTTGAAGCTGGGCACAGCATAGCCTTCACGCCGCGCCTTATCGAGGACGTCTTTACCTAGGACCAACGGCATACACTTCTCCTAGCAGTTTCTCCATATTTTCGGCCACCGGCCGCTTGTTGAACAAAGCGCTCCCTACCACCACCACATCGGCCCCGGCCCGATAGACCGTGGCCACGTTCTCGGGCTTGATGCCCCCATCGACCTGGATCAGGCAACCAGGGTTCAGGTGATCGCGCAGGCCGCGCAGGCGCTGGATGCGCTCGGTGCTGGCGGGGATGTACTTTTGCCCGCCGAAGCCGGGGTTCACGCTCATCAGGAGGGCCAGGTCGAGTTCGGGCAGCAAGGGCAGCATGGCCTCCAGCGGCGTGGCCGGGTTGAGGGCCAGTCCGGCCTTCTTGCCTAGTTCTTTGATTTGCTGCACCGCCCGGTGGGCGTGGGGCGTGGCCTCGGCATGCACGGTAATCCAGTCCGCACCGGCCTGGGCAAAGTCCTTCAGGTAGCGCTCGGGCTCCACAATCATCAGGTGCACATCCAGGGGCAGCCCGGTGACCTTGCGGATGGCTTCCACCACCAGCGGGCCAAAGGTCAGATTGGGCACAAAGCGCCCGTCCATCACATCGAGGTGAATCCAGTCCACCCCTGCCGCCTCGGCCTCCTGGATTTGCTCACCCAGACGGGCAAAGTCCGCGGTGAGGATGGAAGGGGCCACCCGCAGTTTAGGCATAGGCCAGGGCTCCTTTTTGGATAGCCTGCTCGCGCATATGTACCAGATAATACGCGATGACGAGCTGGGTCAGGGCCAGCGGGTAGCTCTGCCCCCCTTTGTCCCAGAAGGTACCGATAAGTTCGGGGTTAAAGTGCTCGGCGTGCTGGCCGAGCTGCTCCCAGATAAGCCGCTCGAAGACCGCTGCCCGCTCTGGTTCCATACCCCCGGAAATATCCAGGATATCGGCCTCTTTGCGGGCCTCGAGCCTTATCACCGAGGGTTCGTCTTCGTAAGCCGAGTGCAGCACTTCGGTCAGGTCGAGCTTAGGCAGGCTGCGCTTGAGGGTGATGCGCACCGAGAGGGTGCTGGGCTTCTCGGGGTCGTAGCCCTCGGGCCGGTAAAAACGCACGACGATATCGGCATACTCCTTCTGGGGCCAGATGAAGGCTTTGGAGTCGGGCATCCGCCGCTCGATGTCGGCCACTACCTGCTCGGGGGTGTAGCCCCGCTTGGCCACATCGCGCTTGACCTTCCACTCCCGGCGCAGGTCTTCCTCGGGGTCTAAATAGACCTTCAGGTGGTAGCGCTCGCGCATGGGCTCAGAAAAGAGGGTCAACAAGCCCTCCAAAACGACCGCTCGAGGAATCAGTCGAGCATGATCTTTGATGGCCCTTGGGGGTGGAATGTAAATGGGGGGATCAAAGGTACCTGTAGCATGATTGTACACAGGTTTGAGGACGGGCTCACCTAATGACAGTAGCCGCACGTGCTGCTCCATGATGTCCATGTAGTTGCACTCGGGGTTGAGTGGGGTGATTTTCAGTTCGGCCCGCTGCTTGCGGTCGTATTTGTGGTAGTCGTCCACGCAGATGTTGGTGGTGCGCTCCTGCCCCAGCAAGCGGGCGATGCCGCTGCTGATGGTGGTCTTGCCCACCCCCGAGTCACCTGCGATGCCCAGCATAAAAGGTCTATGGGGCATGCTCCCCTCCTTTCTCTAACTCCTGACACTCGCGAAAAACCTCGCTGGCCCGTATGTCTTCCACAGCTATGCGACGCAGGTCGTCCGCAGTAACCTGGCCCGCCTGCTCGAAGAGTCGTTTGGCCTGACGTAGCTTAAAGCGGTCGATAGCATTGCGAATGCTCCTGGCATTGGCAAAGTTGGGCAGCATCCTGCGACACCGCACATACTCCACGAAAGCTCGCTCTGCCAATTCATCCAGGTAGTAGTTCTGCTCGGCAATCATCAGCTTGCCGATGGCCACTAGCTCCTCTTCGGTGTAATCGGGAAAGCGAATATGGTGAGCAATACGCGAGCGCATTCCAGGGTTGAGCGCAAAAAATTGCTCCATCTTGTCTTCATAACCGGCTAGGATCACCACCAAGTCCTCCCGCTGGTTTTCCATTACCTGCAGTAGAATTTCAATGGTCTCCTGACCGTAGTCTCTTTCGTTCTCGGCGCGATAGAGACTGTAAGCTTCGTCGATGAACAAAACGCCGCCCATGGCCCGCTTCAAGATCTCCTTGGTTTTGGGGGCGGTGTGGCCGATGTACTGGCCGACCAGGTCGTCGCGGCTGGCCACCACCAGGTGATCGCGGCGGATGTAGCCCAGCCGGTGCAGGATGGTGGCCATCCGCATGGCCACGGTGGTTTTGCCAGTACCAGGATTGCCCGTAAAAGCCATGTGCAACACCGGGCGGGTCGCCTCCAATCCCAGCTCACGGCGCAACTTATCCACCACCAGGTAAGCTGCTATTTCATGGATACGGGTCTTGACCGGAATCAACCCCACCAACTCCCGCTCCAGGCGCTCCAGCACCTCGGGTACCCCGGTCTGTCGCAGCAAGGCCTTGAGGTCGGCGGTGTTCACAGTATCGGTCATAGAGCCTCCCGTTAGAATGAACCCGTCCCTGGCCCGGGGCCAAAGGACGGGCTAGAAAAGTTCAATACCGCTCGCCTTCTGGCTTATCGATCACGTAAGGCTCGAGGCCATATTTCTGTACACGACCATCCGACCAGATCAGGCGGTTCAAGCGGAAGCCGGGATCCTCTGAGGTAGGCCGGTGAGCTATAAAGCTCACGCGTTGGGCCTGCCACATGGGCGATGAGTCGTAACCATTAACTTTGATATAGTGCTTGGGGAAGGCCTCCCGACACTTTTTGAACTCGTACATAGCCCCTGCGGGGTCTTCCAAGTCGAACATGGGCAAGCCCCACATGTTCCAATAGGTGTTGTAGGGGTTCGGATCATCCGTGTATTCGATTGCAACTGCCCAACCGTTGCGGATGATATAGGCAATTTGTTTCTCGATTTGCTCATCGGTCAGATCGGGCAGAAAAGAAAAAGTACCTTGGTGGATACGCATTTAGAACCTCCCTTATTACATCGTCGGTGTGGGTACGAAGTCGGGGGTGTCCGTAGAGGTAAAGTCGAAGGTGATATCTTTCCAAACCTCGAGGGCTGCCGCCAGAGCAGGCGAATGTTTTGCAGCCTGGCGCAGAATCTCAGGGCCCTCCACCAGGATGTCGCGTCCTTCATTGCGCGCCATTACCATGGCCTCTACAGCTACCCGGTTGGCTGTAGCCCCTGCCGCTATGCCCATGGGGTGTCCGATGGTTCCTCCGCCGAACTGCAAGACCACATCGTCGCCGAAAAGATCCAAGAGCTGATGCATCTGGCCTGCATGAATACCTCCCGAGGCCACTGGCATAACGCCCGGCAGATAGCCCCAGTCTTGGTCGAAGTAAATACCGCGCACAGGGTCGTACTGGTTGTACTGTTCACGCAAGATGGCGTAATAGCCTTTGGTTAGATTGGGATCTCCCTCGAGCTTCCCCACCACCGTACCGGCATGGATATGGTCTACACCCAGCATCCGCATCCATTTGGCCAGCACCCGAAAATTGATGCCATGGTTTTTCTGGCGGGTAAAGGTGGCGTGCGAGGCCCGGTGCAGATGCAGGATCATCCCGTTGTTGCGGCACCAGTTGGAGAGGGTCTGCAAGGCCGTATAGCCCATGGTGAGGTCAGCCATGATGATGATGGAGCCTATCTCTTTGGCGAACTCGGCCCGGCGCAGCACCTCCTCCATATCCGCAGCGGTTACGTTGTGGTAATGGCCCTTGCGCTCGCCTGAGACCTGTTCGGCCCGCATGACTGCCTCCTGAGAGTACAAGAAACGGTCGCGCCAGCGCATAAAAGCCTGAGAGTTGATGTTTTCGTCATCTTTGGTAAAGTCGAGGCCGCCTGCTAAAGCCTCGTAGACCACCCGCCCGTAGTTGCGCCCCGAAAGACCCAGCTTGGGTTTGACCGTAGCGCCCAGGATGGGGCGACCGTATTTGTTGAGCATATCCCGTTCTACCGGGATACCGTGGGGAGCCCCCTTGAAGGTTTTGAGGTAGGCCACCGGAATACGCAAATCCTCGAGCCGCAAAGCCTTAACTGCCTTGAAACCAAAAACGTTGCCGATGATGGAGGAGGTCATATTCGCAATGGAACCCTCCTCAAACAAGGCCAGGTCGTAGGCGATGTAGGCGAAGACCTGCTCGGGGTTGCCAGGAACCGGCTCGACCTTGTAGGCCTTGGCCTGGTAGCGCTCGAGGGTGGTCAAGCGATCGGTCCAGACTACCGTCCAGGTTGCGGTGCTGGACTCCCCAGCCACTGCTGCGGCAGCCTCTTCGGGCTCCACTCCAGGCTGGGGGGTGATGCGGAACAAAGCCAGGGTATCGGTCTCTTTGGGTTCGTAGTCGGGCCGCCAGTAGCCCATCTCGCGGTACTCGCGCACGCCTGCTTTAGCGTACTTTCCAGTGCTTTTACCTGCGTATCCCAGTGCCATTTTGCCTCCTTTTTTAGTAAAGCTCCCCGCTTATCGCGCGAAGCTTTTCCAACCGGTGGTAAGACTCGATATAGCGCAAAGTGCCGGTGTGACCGCGTATCACCAGGCTGTGGGTGATGGCGTGGTGGTCGCGGTAGCGCACCCCGCGCAAAAACTGCCCGTCGGTAATGCCGGTAGCGGCAAAGTGGGTGTCTTCGGCTGGGCAGAGTTCCTCTAAGGTATAAACCCGCTGGGGGCTGTACTCGCTGTTCACCAGGGCCCAGCGCTCCTCTTCGCTCTGGGGGTCGAGGCGCATCTGCATGCCCCCGCCCAAAGCCTTCACGGCCACCGCCGCAATAACCCCCTCTGGGGTGCCCCCGGTGCCCATCAGCACGTCGATGCCGGTATCGGGCAGCACTGCCGCCAATGCCCCGGCCACATCGCCGTCGGTGTGCAGGCTGACCCGCGCACCGGCATGGCGAATTTGGTCGATGAGCCGGGCATGGCGGGGCTTGTCCAGCACAAATACCGTGAGCTCGCGCACCCGCTTGCCCAGGGCCTTGGCTATTGAGCGCAGGTTCTCCTCCGGGCTGGCCGCCAGGTTAATGGCCTCGCGGGCCTCGGGGCCCACTACCAGCTTGGCCGCGTAAAAACCGGGGCCGGGGTTGAACAGCCCTCCTTTCTCGGCAGCGGCAATCACGCTGATGGCCCCAGGCCGCCCATGGGCCACCAAGCGGGTGCCCTCGATGGGATCTACAGCCAGCTCGGTCTCGGGGCCTTCGCCGGTGCCGAGTTCCTCGCCGTTGTAGAGCATGGGGGCCTTGTCCTTTTCGCCTTCGCCAATGACCACCCGGGCCCGCATGGGAATGGTGCCGAGCAGCAGCCGCATGGCATCTACTGCGGCCTGGTCACCGTCGTTTTTGTTGCCCAGCCCCACCCAGCGGGCCGCAGCCAGGGCTGCGGCTTCGGTGCTGCGCAACAAATCGAGGGATAGGTTGCGCGTGGGGCGTTCCGTGACGATCATGCTCACCTCCTCTGGTACGCTTCAGGGTAGAAGCTTGTGATAAATAGTGCAAGTTTATATTTAAGTTTTTTGATAATATATACTTATGATTGAACGTCGCCCCTTTCCAAACCCCCAGGCCTTGCGGGTGTTTTTGTGTGTGGTACAGGAGGGCAGTGTGGGCCGGGCCGCCCTGAGCCTGGGTATGACCCAGCCGGGTGTGAGCCAGCACCTGCGGGCCCTGGAAACCCAGATTGGCCGGGCCCTCTTCCACCGCCAGGGCCGCCGGCTGGTGCTGACCAAAACCGGGCAGGACTTGCTGCCCGAAGCCCGGCGGGCCGTGCAGGCGCTGGAGGAGTTTGTGCAGGCCGCACAGGCTTTGGAGCGCCTCGAGCGCGGGCGGGTAGAGATTGGTGCCTCGACCACCATGGCGGTGTATGTGCTGCCCCGCTACCTGACCGAGTTCAAAAGGCTCTATCCCGATATTCGCATTAAGCTAGAGAGTGGCAGCTCCGAGCGGCTGACCCAGCGGCTCATGCAGGGCGAAATTGAGCTGGCCGTGGTAGAGGCAGTGGAGCATATCGAGGGCTTCGAGCGGCAGCTTTTTTACGAAGACGAGCTGGTGGTGATTGTACCGCCCGAGCACCCCTGGGCTCGAAAGGAAGAAATAACCCCCGAACACCTGGCCGAGGTTCCGCTGATTGTGCGGGAACCGGGAGCCATGACCTTCCGGGTGCTGGGCTCGGCCCTAGAACAGGCCGGCCTCGAGGTCAACCCGGTCTTTTACACCGACAACCACGAGGTCACCAAGCGGCTGGTGCTCGAGGGGGCCGGGGTGGGCATCGTCTCGAACGTGGTGGTACGCCCCAACGTAAAGGTGGGCAACCTGCGGGCCTTGCGCATCAAGGGCATGGAACTCAGGCGGCTTTTCTGGCTGTTTTACCCCACGGAGGCGGGCAACCCGGCTGCCGAAGCGCTGCGGGGGATGCTGGCTTCGTAGGCTATGTCGGGGGAACCCTTGATCGGGCAGCTCAACCGTATATCAACATGCTCCTGTGCATCGGGTGTCCGTTAGCGTAGACAAGTGATATTATTTGTAATATCATAGCAGGAAAGTGGTAGATGGGCCAGCTAGAAAAACTGCTCGAAAAGATGCGCCGTCTGCCACCTGAGATGCGTTATGAGGAAGTGGAACGGGTGCTGCGGGCGTATGGCTTTATCGAGAAGCGCGCCAACGGTAGCCACCATATCTTTCGGCACCCGGATGGCCGGAAGCTGACCGTTCCCAAGCACGGTGGTCAGGTAGTCAAAACCACTTACCTCAAGCAAGTTCTAAAGGTCATAGGGGAGGAGGAAGAATGAAAATGGAGGTTGGGCGCAAGCCTTTGGAGTACTACCTGGGCTTACGCTATCCCATTACCCTGGTAAAAGAGGCCGAGGGAGGCTACACCGCTCTAATTCCCGATCTACCGGGCTGTGTTTCAGTGGGCGAGACCGCACAAGAAGCCCTGGCTATGATCGAGGAGGCCCGTCAGTTGTGGCTCGAGGTGGCCTACGAGCACGGCGACGAAATTCCCCTGCCCTCCACCGAGCGCAACTACGGCGGCAAGGTACTGGTGCGGATGCCCCCCAGCCTGCACCGCCGTCTGGCTGAAGGGGCCGAGGTCGAGGGGGTGAGCCTGAATCAGCACATTGTGGGCTTGCTTTCTGAGGCCAGTGCGCTGCGTGCTGTGCGACACGAGCTTAGAAGCTTACAGGAATGCGTGCTTGCCCTGCAACGGCGCATGGACGACTGGGAGGCCTACCGCTTTGAATACCGAAGCCAGCAGTCGGGGTTTTTTACGGAGTACTCGCGCGTGGAAGTGAACGGCTATGCCATCCAAGGTTAGCAAACCCAAACTGCCTACCCCAAAGCAGTACAACCATTTTGTGAACGGCCTGGAGCTGCGGAGGGTACGACTAATAGAGGCCAGCGTACAAGCCTTGGAAGCCAGCCCTAACCCACTCCGTAGCCAAGTGGGGCTCGAGGAGAGTTATAGCTACCGGCCAGAGGAGGATGGTTTCGAGGCAGTAGGCCAGTTCAGGTTGGTTGTAGTAGACCAGGATAGTCAGGCAGAGCAGGGTAGCATTGAGGTTAGTTTTGGTTTTTGGTACTCGAGCAAACTTCAACCCGAATCCGAAGGCTTTGCTGGCTACTTCGAGGTGTTCAAAGAAATCAACCTGCCCATTAACATGTGGCCCTTTGTCAGAGAGTTTATCTATAACACCACGGCCCGCATGGACTGGCCGCCGTTCACCCTGCCCTTGCGAAAGCAGGCACCAGAAAGCCACAGGAAAGCCCCCTCAAAAACCCGCTCAAAGTAGAGTGCGTTTCATAAAGATTGAGCTATGCGGGGTTGAGAATCCTTCTGGATGGGCGGCCACTGTTCTGTCTAGTACAGAGCTTTCTTAAAGCCAGATGGCTCAAAATAGGCGAAGCGCGCTCTAATCCCCCTGGTACCGCCCCAGCAGCCGGTGGTGGATCTGCCGGGTAAGCCACCACACCCCCAACACCACCACTGGAATGGTCAGCCCGGCGGCCAGCTCGGGCGAGAGGGGCAGGCCCACTTCTTTTCCCGCTTTGAACAGGTAGTACAGCAAGCCCACCACGTAGTAGGAGATGGCCGCAATGGAGAGGCCCTCTACGGTGCGCTGGAGCTGATACTGCATCTCCTGGCCGCGCCGGAGTTTGTTCAAGAGCTCCTGGTTCTGGGTTTCCAGGGCAATGTCCACGCGGGTACGCAGCAGCGCCCCGGCCCGCTCGATGCGCTGGGAGAGGGCCATCAGGCGGCTGGCGGTGGACTCCACGGTGGCCATGGCTGGGCTGAAGCGGCGTTGTAGGAACTCGCCGAGGGTCTGGGTGCCGGGGATGGGGGTCTCACGCAGCTCGGCCAGGCGGGCCTTGACCAGGGCGTGGTAGGCAGCGGTGGCGCTAAAGCGGTAGCTGTGTTCGGCAATGGCGTGCTCGATGCGGGCGGCCAGGGCCTCGAGCTCATCCAGCAACTCGGCGTCGGCCCGGTTGGTATCGCGGATACGGGCGGTAATCTGGGCCAGGGCCTGCTCCGACTCCAAAAGCATCTCCCGCAAGCCCCGCGCCACCGGAAAGCCCAAGAGGGCCATCATCCGGTAGGACTCGATTTCGAGCAGCCGGGCGGCAATGCGGCCTGCCCGGGTCTCGCTGGTGCCCGCCGGGGCCACCACCACCATGCGCTCAAAGCCATTGGAGCGCAGACGAAAGTCGGTTACAACGCAGCTATGGCCGTTCCGGCCCATCACCGAGGCTACCACCGTTCCCCCCGCAAACCAGGGCCGGGCAATTTCCAGGGCTTTTTCGACCGGCCCCTCGAGCATAATCAGCTTGAGTGCTGCAAGGGTACGACCCGGAATGCCGCGAAGCCAGTCTGGATCCACGATGACGTGATTAAGCAGATCGGTCTCGGGGGTAACCTCGAGGCCCGGCAGGCTTTGCACCAGGGTATAGGTACTGAACTCGGTGTGCCGCTCCCAGCGCAACGAGCCCCCGGCCAAGCGCAGGCGTAGGTAGGTACCGGCAAGCTGGTCGAGCTCGAGCTCCCCCAGACCCGCCAGCCGGCGAAGGTGCTCGAGCTCGTCTTCGCGGCTCACCCCTTCGTGCCGCACCGCTACCTGGAGCACCAGCGCAGGCAAGCGGATGCGCGGGGTGGGCCGGGCGTGCAGTTCGTTGTGGAGCTGCACCCGCAAGGGGTCGTCGGGGGGCAGAACCCCCGTTCCAAGGCGCTCGAGGTTCGCTACCATTCCGCTACCATTATGCCTCAACCGACAGGGCGATCCGCGCTACCTCGGGGGTGGCATCCTGATGCACAATCTGCATGAGGGCCTGCACCATGCCCCGGGGGTTCCGGTGTTGCAGGATGTTCCGCCCATACACCAGGCCCCTGGCCCCCTGACGCATGACCTGGTAGCTGCGTTCTAACAGGGTGATCTCGTCCACTTTACCCCCACCCCGCACCAAGACCGGCTTGCTCGAGGCAGCCTCCACCACCCGGTAGTAGTCTTCAATATTCTGTGTGAAGTCGGCTTTGATCACATCGGCCCCCAGCTCCACCGCCTGGCGCACCAGGGAGATAATTTTGCGCACATCCCCGTCCACCGCGTAGCCCTCCTTTCCAGGTTGCATGACCAAAGGCTCCACCATCAGGGGGATCCCGTAGCGCTCGGCCTCTACCTTCAGACGTTGCACGTTCTTGAGGCTATCCCGGTATAGCTCTGCCTGTCCCGGCAACCAAAGCAAATTCACCACCACACAGGCCGCATCCAGCCGCAAGGCCTGCTCCACAGCCCCCTCGGCCAGCTCAGCAAAAACAACCGGAGGCGGAACCGGGCCGTAGGCGTTGGTGGTATCGGCCCGCAGCACCAGGGCCGGCTTGTGCTTGCCGGGTATCCGTTGAAGCCAGTGGGCCTGCCCAGGGGCAAGCTGGAGGGCATCGGGGCCTGCTTCCACCAGGGTTTGCACCGCCTGGGCTAAGCGCTCGAGGCCCGCCAGAAAAGCCAGCTCCCCAAAGATGCCGTGATCAACGGCCACATCCAAGCAACGGCCATCGGAGGCCAACAAACGGTTGAGGCGGGGTTCTACCATTGCTAGTCCAGGTCATTCTGAAAACTCTCGTAGCCGTTTTCTTCCATCCAGGTCTTGACGATATAGGGTGGGCGGAAGTCGCCGGGCTCCTTGAGCGGGCCTTCCATCCAGTGGGGCTTGGCCTCAGGCGGGGGTTCTTGGCTCCAGTAAAAGTAGTAAAGACCCCAGTAACCGTGCTCGTCGTGCAGCACCAGGACTTCGCCAAAACCATCCACCATCTGCCGCACGGCCCGGCTACGGGCCTCACGGTAGGCGAGCTCGTCATACTCACGGGCAACACCGGGCATTCCAACCTCCTACTTGCTTTCGTTGATGAAAAGGTTATAGCCGTTTTGCTCGAGCCAGTGGGCCATCTGGTAAGGGGGCCAGAAGTCTTCCAGGCTGGCCCGGGGGCCTTCCACCCAGTCGGGCGGGTAGGAGGGCTGGGGTTCGCGCAGGCCCAGTAGCCCAAACAGGTAGTAAAGCCCGTAGAAGCCCCCCATCCCTTCCAGCACCAACCCCTCACCATAGCCGTCCACCAACACCCGCCGGGCTTTGGGTTCGGCCTCGGCGTAAGGCAGTCGGCGAAGCACCTCTGTCGTCACGAAGCCTCCGGGTAGAGCCTTAGGAAATCGGTGGTAAGGCGGTCTGGGGCCATGGGTCTGAAGATCCCATCGGCAAAAGCTTGATGCAAAGGGTGATCGCGATAAAGATCAATTACGTTCTCATCGGCAAAATCCACCACCAGTACGTAGCGGTAGCGCGCGGTCGCCCCCAACGCCTTGCCCAGCTCAAAACCCACCACCCCCGGAATCTGGCCCAATACCCTGCGGGCCTGCTCGAACATCTGCCACACTTCCGCTTCTGAGGCCTCAGTGTTGAAGACAATCAGATGACGCACCATACCTACGCCGCCACAAACATGCCGTGCCAGTTCCGAAGGACCTCGAGAGTCAGCACCATAGAACAACTGCGCGGCCCCTCCACTACCTTTGCGGGAAGCTCCGGCTCGCCCAGGTGCTCCAGTACCGCCAGGGCCCCTTCGAAGCGCTGCGAACGGGTGTAGTAGCTGGGGGTAATCAGGGTGGGGATGCCGGCCCGCTGCGCCGCAATCAGACCGTTCTGGGAGTCCTCTACAGCCACTGCTGCTTCCGGCGCGATGCCCAGGTTCCGGAGGGCCTGGAGGTACACATCGGGGGCGGGCTTCTTCTGGGGCACCATATCCCCCGCCACGATGGTCTCGAACCAGCTCAGCACCTCTGGCCCGGCCTGGTGCAACAGCACCTCTACGTTGGGCAGCGAGGTGGTGGTAGCAATGGCCAGCCGCACCCCGCGCTCGCGGGCCTCGCGCCAGAGTCTCAGCACCCCGGGGCGGAAGGGTACCTCGCCTGCTTGCACAATCTGGTTGTACAGCTCGGTCTTGCGCTTGTGCAACCGAGCAATGTCCGCGTCGAGGAGCTTGGGGCACTCGGGGCAGTGATAGAGGTAGTGAGCGATGCGCTCTTTGCCCCCGGTTACCCATAGGAGGCGCTCGTACATCTCCGGGCTCCATTCAATGTCCAGTCCCGCCTCGGCAAAGGCCCGGTTAAAAGCCAGCCGGTGGCCCTCCTCTGTCTCGGCTATAACGCCATCTACATCAAAAATCAGTGCCTGCATGGTTCACCTACATTCCTCAAGGTATAGGGCCCATAGCCGATAATTGTGTGGTCAAGCGATGGATGGCCTCCCCTAGCCAAAGACCAGCGCCTCGCCGCGCCGCTCCAGTAGCCGGGGCACCCGCTCGGAAAGGCCCAACTGGGCACAAAAATCTACATCTGCAGCCAACCCCTCGCGCTCCAAGGCCAAAGCCGCCTCGGAAGCCCTGAGCAACGGCAGAGCGGGCTTCTGGGCCAGGTGGAGGGCCATCTGGGCTCCGTCGCCTTCCGGCTCAAAGCCCTCGGCAAGGAGGCTTTGGGCCAGCATCCCGGCGGTGTAGAGGTCGTCCATGCCCACCTGGCCTTCCTTACCCGCGCAGAGGATGGCCACGTCGGTGCCCAGCCGGGAAGCCCATTGGGCAGCCGCAGGGGCATTCAAAAGCGAGGCCAGTAGCACCTCGCGGGCCACCCGGGCCGCCTTGTGGGCGGCCTTGGTGCCGTTGGTGGTGGCGTGAATGACCGTGCAGCCCGAGAGTTCGGCCAGGGCGGCTTCGCGCGGGCTGTTGCCAAAGTCGAAGCCCTCCGGGCGCAGCCCCCCCACCTCGCCGGCCAGCAGTTCACCATTGCGCTTGAGAGCGCGGGCCGGCTCCAGACCCACTGTGAGCCAGAGGGCCTCGGCCCCGGCTTCCAAAAACATCACAGCCGTGCTGGTAGCCCGGATCACATCCACCACCAGCATGACCTCGGCCTGGGGTAAGGCCTCTAAAGGCAAAGGGTGAACACGAACTTTCTTCATGGGAATAAGGACACCTCTCTAGTGGAAGGCTACTGCAAAAGCTCCAGCACCGCCCGCACCACGGCTCCGGGCCTGAAGCCCAGGTTTTCGTAGATAGCGGGGTAGGGGGCGCTGGCCCCGAAGTGATCGAGGCCCAGCACGGCGTCGGCGTAGCGCTCCCAGCCTAGGCTGGCCCCAGCCTCTACCGCCAGGGTAGGTAGTCCCCTGGGCAGCACGGCCTCGCGGTAGGCTGCGGGCTGGGCCTCAAAGGCCTCCCAGCAAGGTAGGCTCACCACCCGTACCGGAATTCGCTCGGCGTCGAGTTGCTTCTGGGCCTCCAGGGCCAGGGACACCTCGCTGCCGGTAGCCACGATGGCCGCTTTTGCATCAGGCCGCTCAGAGAGCACATAGCCGCCCTGCAAAGTGCCTTCTGCGCTGGCCAGGCTACCCCGCTCCAGTACCGGCAGGGCCTGCCGGGTGAGCACCAGCGCGGTGGGGCCTTGCTTGCGCTCCAGGGCCAGGCGCCAGGCGTAGGCGGTCTCGAGGGCATCCGCGGGCCGCACCACAAAGAGGTTGGGCATAGCCCGCAGGCTGGCCAGGTGCTCGATGGGTTGGTGGGTAGGGCCGTCCTCGCCAATGGCGATGGAGTCGTGGGTCAGCACAAAGACGGTGGGCGTACCCATCAAGGCCGCCAGTCGGATGGCTGGGCGCATGTAGTCGGAAAAAACAAAGAAAGTGCCTCCGTAGGCCCGGTAGCCCCCGTGCAGGTTGAGGCCGTTGAGAATGGCCCCCATGCCGTGCTCCCGAACTCCGTAATGCACATAGCGGCCGGTGGGGTTCTCGCGTGAGAAAGCCTGCATGCCCTGGGCCTGGGTGTTGTTGGAAGGGGTCAGGTCGGCGCTGCCACCCAAAAGCTCCGGCAGGCGAGGGGCCAGGGCATCGAGCACTTTGCCCGAGGCGGCGCGGGTGGCCAACTTGCCGCTAAAGCTGGGGATGAGCTGTTCCCAGTCGAGGGGCGGCAGTTCGCCTTTCAAGCGGCGCTCCAGCTCCCTGGCTTCGGCGGGGTAGGCGCTGGCATAGCGCTCGAGGCGGATGTTCCAGTCGGCCTCGAGACGCTGTCCCCGTGCCACGGCAGCCCGGAAATGCTCGTAGACCTCGCGGGGTATCTCGAAGGGGGGGTGGGGCCAGTGCAGGTTCTGCCGGGTGGCCTCGAGGGCCTCGGGGCCCAGAGGCTCGCCGTGCACCTTATGGCTCCCGGCCTTGGGCGAGCCTGCACCAATCACCGTGCGTACAGCAATTATGGAGGGCCGGGCATCGACCTGGGCAGCCCGGAGGGCCTGGCGCAATGCCACCAGGTCTTCTCCGTCTACCCGTTGGGTATGCCAGCCGTAGGCCCGGTAGCGCTCGAGTACGTCCTCGGCAAAAGAAAGCTCGGTTTTTCCGTCAATGGAGATGTGGTTGTCGTCCCAGAGCACAATCAGCTTGGAAAGCCCCCAGTGCCCAGCCAGGCTGCTAGCCTCTCCCGAGACCCCCTCCATCAGGTCGCCGTCTGAGGCCAGCACATAGGTGTAGTGATCCACCACGGTGTGTCCCTCGCGGTTGAACTCGGCAGCCAGCTTACGCTCAGCCAGCGCCAGCCCCACCGCCGTGCTGATGCCCTGACCCAGCGGCCCGGTGGTTACCTCTACCCCCGGGGTGTGGCCGTACTCGGGGTGGCCAGGGGTTTTGGAACCCCACTGTCGGAAGCGCTTGAGTTCATCGAGGGGCAGGTCGTAGCCGGTCAGATGCAGCAGCGCATACAGGAGCATGGAGCCGTGCCCCGCCGAGAGCACGAAACGGTCACGGTCGGGCCAGTGCGGGTTCGTCGGATTGTGTTTTAGAAAATCAGTCCAGAGCACATAAGCCGCCGGAGCCATGCCCAGGGGCATGCCCGGATGGCCGCTTTTAGCCTGCTCCACCGCGTCGGCAGCCAGCATCCGAACGGCGGTGATGGCCTGGGTCTCGATAGCGCTGAGGGTGCTCTCCATGTGTCTCCTTTCACAAGGCGGGTCTCAGAGAGAAGTGTAGGCCCAGAAATCCCCAAGCATCAAGCCAGGTTTTGTTTTTTTTGATAAGTGTTCTTTATTGAACTTTTTGCAGCCAGGCTTTGGCCCGCGCGCTGACAGATGCCAGCTTCGGCTGGTTCCTCGTAGGGAAGCGAAGAACCAACCGGGCTAAGGTACGCAGCGTAGGGGCGAGGGATACCGCCACACAGAGAAGACTTTTTTCGCCAATCGCCAACCCTATATGAAGCGCGCTCAGGCTAGCCTTTGGGGGGTCGCATGGCCCCCAGGCCGACCCAGGCCCGCAGCGAGTAAAACATCACCCACATCCAGAATACTCCGAGCAGCAAGAGCAGTGCCCAGGCCAGGCTGCTCAGGAAGGCCGATTCCAGCGCCCTGGATAAGGCCAGCGTGGCCAAGGTAAAAGCCCCTACAGGAAACACAAACCCCCACCAGCCCGGGGCAAAGTGGAACTGTGTCCGGCGGCTCTCGGCCAGGAGGGTGTCGAGCAGGAGCAAAAGGCTAAAAGCCAGCCACCACAGCCCCAGGCCCCAAATGGCCAGCGCAATAACCGGCCAGGCCTGTAGCCAGCCTTCTGGCACCAACCCAACCTGCGTGCCCCCCTCGAGCCAGCGCCAGGGGGCCAGCACCAGCAGGCCCACCGGTGCGAGGCCGATAAAAACCGAGGGCAGAAAGTGGGGCTCGAGCCGGTCGTGCCCATAGAGCCGTTGCAAGAAGCTGGGCAACACGAACAAGAACAGGAAAAAACCAATGCCCAAAAAGAGCCCGCTCATCACCCAAAGCTCTTTTTGCCACACCTTGGGAAAGGTAGAAAGCCAAAAGCCCCCAGCCATGGGCACCAAAAGGGCCGAGACCGGCGGGATGAACCAGGCCCCGTTGGCGGCCTCGAGGGGCAGCCTGAGCCGGGTACTCACCACATACACCACCAGCAGGCCCACCGCAAAGATGAGCGGTGTACCCAGCAAGAAAAGCCCCTGGCCCAGGAGCAGCGACCAGGGCCCCAGGGGTAGCACCCGGGTGGCCAGGCTCAGCACCAGCAGGGCAATAGGCAGGGTAGGGAGCATCTGCGAGAACAGGGGGTGCTGCAGGTCGGCAAGGGCGGCCTGAGGGTAGCGGAAAAGCTTGGCGAGGTAAAGGCCCAGGAGCCCCACCAGGGCCACAAGGGCCAGCGCATAGACCGGCACGGCCAGCCCAACCAGGCCGAACTGGGCCAGGGCCAAAGCCAGCGCCCCGGTGCCCATTACCGAGGCAAACCAGGCCGGGTTCAGGAAGCGTACGCTGGGTGCTGCGGGAACGGCGGCTTCCATGGCACCCCCTAATGCACGGCGGCGTGCTCCAGCTCGGCCAGGTAGCGCTCGGCCATCATGGCTGCGCGGGTGCCGGCCCCCACGCTGGTGGAAAGCTGGCGGTAGATGGGATCAGCCACGTCGCCGGCAGCAAAGAGCCCCGGTACCGAGGTAAAAATTTCGTCCTTCACCGCCACGTAGCCATCCGGGCGCAACTCCACCTGGCCCTTCAAGAAGCCGGTGTTGGGTTCGTGCCCGATGAAGATAAAGACCCCATCGGTGGGGTAGTCGTAGACCTGGCCGGTCTTGAGGTTCTTGAGGCGCACCCCGGTCACGGTCTCTTCGCCCAGCACTTCCTCTACCACGGTGTCCCAGATGAAGTGCATCTTGGGGTGGGCCAGGGCCCGGGCCTGGGCGGTCTTGTTGGCCCGCAGGACGTCGCGGCGGTGCACCAGGGTAACCTTGCTGGCAAACTTGGTCAGAAATAGGCCCTCTTCCACCGCAGCATCGCCCCCGCCTACCACCACCACTTCCTTGCCCCGGTAGAAGAAGCCGTCGCAGGTCGCACAGGTGCTCACCCCCCGGCCATAGAACTTTTCTTCACCGGGCACACCCAGTTTTTTGGGGTTGGCCCCGGTGGCCAGAATCACCGTGCGGGCGCGGTAGTCTTGCTCGTAGCCCTTGACCACAAAGCCCTCAAGGGATTTCTCTATGCCCTGGGCCTCGTCCATGGCGATCTCGGCCCCAAAGCGCTTGGCCTGCTGCACCATGCGCTCAGAAAGCTCGGCCCCGCCAATGGGCTCAGGAAAGCCGGGGTAGTTTTCGACCTCCTCGGTCTGGGCAATCTGGCCGCCGGGCAGGCCTTTTTCCAGAATAAGGGTCTTCAGGTTGGCCCGGCCGGTGTAAATGCCGGCGGTCAGCCCGGCAGGGCCGCCCCCAATAATCACCACGTCGTAGAGTTGGTTCATAAGCAAGTTCTCCTTTTGCCAGCTTAGTGCTGGCACTTCAGCACAAAGTATAACATACCCCTGGGGGATATGCGATCTGGGACGTTTGCCCCTATAGGGGGGGTAGCTATAATGATTTCAATATATGCCTGCTGCAGCCCAAGCCCGCCACCCGCTCTGGATTTCCTTCCTGGTGGGGCTGGTGCTGGTGGTCTCGAGCCAGTACGCCTTGCGCGACCCCCGCACACAGGTACTCCCGGTGGGTTTCCTGCCGGACGCATTTATTTGCACTTTCCAGGGGGGGGCTTCCCACACCCAACCCACCCCTACCCCCACCCATACCCACCAGCCCCACTGCCCCCTGTGCATCATCGGCGGCTTTAGTGACGGGGCTCTGCCCATCGTTTCAGTGCCGCGGCCAGTGCCGCAAGCAGGTGTAAGGCCGGAGCCGCTCGAGGCCCCCAGGCCCCACCTGCGCCCGGCTTTCCCTCTGCTTAACCGGGGGCCGCCCCTGCCGGTTTAGCGAGCACGCCGCCCTGCACGAGCGGCTGTGTAGCCGTTGTGGCGAAGCCTCGCTGCTGGTACTGCGTAACCACCATAAGTTTGCTCTCCGTCTGGCAGGCACAGCCTGTCGCCTGGCTGAATCATGCTGATACTGCATCCCCCTGCTCCCCCTCCCCCTTTGCTCCCGGGCCAGACCGTGGTGCTGGAGGCGGGTGTTTACCGTGGTCCCTGGGAGATTAGCACCCCGGGGGTGCGCCTGGTGGCCCGCCCGGGGGCGGTGCTGGATGCGGGCGGCAGGGGCAGCGGGCTTCTGCTATCGGCCCCCGGGATTGTGGTGGAGGGCCTCGAGGTGCGGGGCGTAGGCCCCGGCGACGACTTCTACGAGCCCGATGCAGCCCTGGTGCTCTACAAGTGCGCGGGCTGTATGGTGCGGGGCCTGCGGGCAGAGGGTGTTACCGGGGGTATCCGGATTGAGCAATCTAATGGGGCAAGGGTCGAAAGCTCCACAATCTCGGGCACCGGGGTAGCCCCCGGCCTACAGACCTATCGCAGCGACAACGTGGTGCTCCTGAACAACCGCATCAGCGGATTCCTGGACAACCTCTACGTGGAGTACGGTGAGCGGGTGGTGGTGGAGGGTAACCGGGTCGAGGCGAGCGAACGCTACGGCCTGCACCTGATGTTTACCTACCAGGCCCAGGTGAGGGGCAACCACAGCCAGCGCAACCGGGTAGGCTCGGCCCTCATGCACGGGGCCGAAAACCGGGTGGAAGACAACACCTTCGCCCAGGAAGTAGGGCCTCTGCGCTACGGGCTTTTGTTGCAAGAGGAATGGAAAACTGTACTGAAAAACAATCGCTTCGTGCAGAGTACTGTTGGGCTTTTGTCGCTGGACTCGAGGGACACCCGCCTCGAGGGCAATCGCTTTGAGAACAACGGCACCGCCTTGCTCTTCGCCCGCGACACCGACCAGAACACCCTCTTCGCTACCAGCAACACTTTTATGGGCAACCTGCACGACCTGGCGGTCGACGACCCTAGAGCCAGGGTACGCCTGCGGGGCAACGCCTTCGATCGGGCCTATCCCCTGCCCATCCCCCACCTGCCTAGCAGCAGCTTTGCGCTGCTCAGTGCGCGCCAACCCGACCTGAGCCTTTTGGCCCTCTCACCGGGGGTAGTGCTCTGGGAGACCGCCGAGGCCCGGGTGCCGGGGCTGCGGATGCTGTCCCTGGCCGATTCGGAAGCCCGGCCCGCCGCGCGGCCCACCGCGGGCATAGCGCCCGGCTTTGTGGGGCTGGCCTTTTTGAGCCTGCTGGGAGGGTTATGGTTGAGGTCGTAGACCTGCGCAAAAAAGGCCGCCTGGAAGGGGTGAGTCTTCGCCTGGAGGCGGGCAGCCTGGCCCTGCTGGGCCCCAACGGGGCCGGGAAAAGCACCCTTTTGGGCCTGCTGGCCGGGCGGCTAAAGCCCGATGGCGGCCTGGTGCGGCTCTTCGGACACGACCCCCGCAGTCTGGGGGCGGCTCGAGGCCGCGCTTATATCCCCCAGCACCTGACCTTTCCCGCTACCCTGCGGGTAGAAGAGGTACTGGAAGCAGCCCGACGGCTCAAGGGTGCAGGTTCGGCAGACAAGGACGAGGCCCTGGAGCGCATGGGCTTACAGGCCCACTACAAGCGCCCCGTAGCCCAGCTCTCGGGCGGCTGGCGGCAGCGGCTGGCCCTGGCGGCCGGGCTCATGGGTTACCCGCCGCTCTGGCTTCTGGACGAACCAGCCGCGGCCCTGGATACCGAAGGCCTAAACCGCTTGCAGGACTGGCTCTCGGCCCACCTGACCATGGGTGGACTGGTTATTTTGTCGGCTCACCGGCAAGAAGAAATTTCGCGCCTGGCCGAGCGGTTTATCCGCCTGGAAAACGGCCGGGTAGTAGAACAAGGCAGTGTGAACCATGTACAAGAACCGTCGTGAAGTGATCAAGATGCTTTCGGCTTTAGGCGCTTCGACTGCGCTTTCGCAGGCCCTGGCCCAGCATATGCAGCAGATGCAAGCCCCCTCCGCCGCCCCGGCCAATCTGGAAACCATCCCCGCCAAGTCTATCCCCTGGGAGCAGGGCACCTGCGCCTTCTGCTCGATGCCCCTCAAGACCCCGGCCCCCGGGGCCTGGATGAACCGCACCTTTACTCCGGGCTTCTTCGAGCAGACCTACAGCCAGATTGCCCTCAAAGAGCCGCAAAAGGGAATGGAGGCCATTCACTTCGAGTCCATCGCCTGCATGGTCAACTATGCCTGGATCTACGGCTTGCGCGACGGGGTGGGCAGCACCTTCTACGTGGCCGACCGGGGGCTTTACGACCCTGCCAAAGGCCCCGAAGCTGTACGGCTGATGCCCGCCCGCCAGGCCGTCTACCTGTGGGGTGAGAAGCGCGGCTGGGTGGTGATGGATGCAAAAATTGCCGCCTTCAGTTCCAAGGTAGAAGCGGAGGTCTTTGCCCGCAAAAACCCCGACTTAGGCCGCACCCGTATCCTGGACTGGCAGACCCTGCTGGATCTGGCCCCCCTGCCTGAGATGAACCTGGTGAACCTCCTGGCCAAACACGCCGGCCTGCTCAAATAAACCCAGACGCTTGGGCCGGGGGCTTGTTCATACCCTCGGCCCTGCTGGCGCACCGATACCTTGTTTTGCGGCACGTTTTGAAGCACGTAGATTGTCCCAAAAATTGCAATGTGCGGCTCATCGAGGGGACTGTATTGCGCGCCAAATTCTTTGACACGAGACCACAAGGAGCCTCTATGCAACGACGCACCATCATCAAAGGACTGCTGGCCCTGCCCCTGGGCTTTGGACTATTGCAACCCGCGCTGGCCGCAGCCCGGCCCTTGCGGGTAGGGGTGGATGCCTGCCCCTACTGCAACATGACCATCCTGGACGCCCGCTACGCGGCCCAGATGGTGACCAGTACCGGAAAGGTTTACCAGTACGACGACGTAGGCTGCCTGCTCGACCATCTACTGGGTTACGGCGGCCCCCAGGCCACCCCCAAGGAGCTCTACGTGGCCGATTTTGCCACCTCCGAGCGCCGCGAGGCCCGCTTTATTCCGACCCAAGAGGCCCATTTTTTGTTCAATGAACGCATTCGTACCCCCATGGGGGTGGGCTTGCTGGCTTTTAGCAGCAGCACAGCCCTGGAGGCTTACCTGAAAGAGCGCCCCCAACACGCCGGAGAAAAACTGCGCTGGAACGAGCTCCTCGCGCGGGGTCGCAAGCAAGCCTGGGTACCCGGCTACGGCAGGTGACCATGGCCCTCCTGCCCCTGTATGCCAAAGCCCTTTTGCGCAACCCCTGGGCCCTGGCCCCGGTAGTACTGCTGCCCCTGCTGGCCCTGGCCTTCCTGGGCCGGGGCGAGGCGGTGGCGGTGGTCTCGCTTTTTGCCTCGCTGGCGCTCTTGTTGCCGCCTTTTGTGTTGGCCTTGAGCGTACCCCTGCTGACCCTGCGGGAAGACTGGGCCTTCTGGGCCGGGATGCCCCAGAGCCCAGCACAGCTCTATCTCTTCGGGGTGCTGGGGGTGGGTCTGGGCTTTAGCCTGCCCATTCTGGCCGGGCTGGCCCTGGCGGCAGGGCTGCTGGGCTTGGGGAGCAAGGCTGCCAGCCTCCTGATGCTCAGTGGGCTGGGCCTTCTGTGGGTCTGGGTAGCCCTGGCGGGCTGGGTGGGGGCGGGCCTCGAGCCTGCCCGAGCACTGGGGGTGGGCTTGCTGGCGTGGGGGATGCTGGTACTGGCCTACGACCCTCTGGTGGTCGGGCTGGCGGTAGCGTTGCGGGACTATCCGCTGGAAGGTTTCTTGCTCTCGGCAGTGCTGCTGAATCCCCTGGAGATGTTTAGGGTGGGCCTGCTGTATGCGCTGGAAGCCCCGGTGCTGGTGGGGCCCACGGGGTACTTGCTTAAGGAGTTTCTAGGCTACACAGGGGGGCTTCTACCGGTGGCTGTGGGTCTCTTGGCGATAGGAATGGGGTTTTTCGGCGCGGGTTGGCGTTTTACCCGACGCGACCGGTAAACTGTAGAGACGTTTATGCGATGGTTATCTTTGCTTTTGTTTGCTGGACTGGCCCTGGCCCAGCCCACGCTGCGGCTCGAGGAAGGCTGGGTGCGGCGGGTGCCGGGCAACATTACCGCGGCCTACCTGGTGCTTTACAACCCCACCGATAAGCCGATCCGCATCGTGGGGGCCAGCACCCCCATCGCCACGCGGGTGGAATTCCATCAGACCACCCAAGCCGGTAACGACCAGCACCTCGACCTGTCGGCGATGCGGCGGGTGGACGCCCTGACCGTGCCGGCCAAGGGCCGCCTCAAGATTCTGCCCGGCGGCTACCACTTAATGCTCTACGGCCTGCGCGAGAAAAACCCCAAGCCCCTGGCCGAAGGGCAGAAAGTAACTCTGACCCTCAGGCTCGAGGATGGGACTAAGGTGACTTTTACCCTAACTGTGGAAATGCGTTAAAAAACGTCACGTCTTTTCTGATAAAAAGACGTGACGTCCTTTAACCAACTACTCTTTTCATCAACTACAACGAACGACGGAATAAGGCCAGCCAGGCTTCTCCCATTTTCTGACTACCCAGCACCTGGGCCACCTCCTGGTCCCCTGAGGAGGCGTTGATCCTGACCTGCGCTACCCGCACCTCACCTGCGTTACCATCTACCAGCACTGCAAAGAGGTTATTCTTCGCACTAAGGTAGCGGCGGATACTGGCGTCCTCTTTGGCGGCTTGGCCCACCGAGCCCAGACCCCAGGTGCGCACGTGGATGAAGATAGCCCCACCGTAATTGCGCTGGGCCGCTTCGGCCAACACCCCTTTTACCAGGGCGTTGTTGGTTGCAGCATCGGTCTGTCCTCCGAAGATGAGCGCTAGGGCTGGCTGCCGAAAGCTTACTAACCGCAGGGCATCTTCTGGAGTGGAGAGGGCCACGCTGGCTAGCTGCGCGTTGGGTCGGGCCTCCAGGTAGCTAGCGATGGCTGCACCGCTCAGGCTGGCGCAGATCGAGCTGCTGTTGGTGAGCACCTCAACCCCCTCAAAACGCAGTGCGCTTGCCCATATTTTGCCCATCGCATTCCCGGTGTAACCGCGAAGTAAATACTGCTCCCCCAGGGTAAGCGGTTGGGCTTGTACAAAGCCTAGCACAAGCATCAAGAAAACAATTAGTCGCATTTATTACCTCCTGTGGATATCCCTACTGGGTATTTACCCAAAACAATTGTATTTCTACAATGTCAACACTATGTAGCTTGAGCCAAATTTAGATTTTATACCTGGTACGGGTATATAAAGACCTCCGACTCGACAAAGCCAAATTATTTGCATGTTATATCCCCTGGGGGTATAATGGTATTATGAACACTCATCAACCAGCTAAGGCTTTTGCGGATCGCCTGCGCGGCTGGATGTCCTGCCGCTTGCGCAGGCTTTCGCTGTGCAACCTGATGCCCTGGATGGCCGTGCTTCTTTTGGGATGGGTGGTGTATAGCCGATGAGACTCACACCGGATGCCTTGCTTCTAGGCCCCCTGGCCCTGAGCTGGCCCAACCTGGCCCTCCTGCTGGGGATTCTTGCTTTTACCTGGCTGGCCGCGCGTCAGGGGGTGGAGGGTAAAGCCTGGTGGGTGTTGCTGGTTGCGGTGCTGGCGGCTCGAGTGGGCTACGCCGTGGAACACCTATCTACCTGGCCTGATCCTTTTGCTGCCCTGCTCGGTATCCTGGACATCCGCAGCGGGGGCTGGAACTGGTGGGTGGGCGTCCCCGCCGGGGCTTTAGCGGCACTTTTCTTGCTCAAGCGGGAAGCAATGCGCCTGCTGGTTCCGGGAGCGGCCTCGCTGGCTGTGGCCTTGTTGCCGTTAGGGGTGCAGTATGGCCTTACCCGTCCGGCCCCCTCAACCAGCAAACCAGCCCTAGGGAGCCAGGTACTACAGTACCTCGAGGCCGGCCAGTCCCGCCCCAGCGAGGTACGCTTTGCAGATCTGCCCAAGCCCATGCTGGTGAACCTCTGGGCCACCTGGTGCCCTCCCTGCCGGGCCGAGATGCCCCTCCTGGTGGAGTACCAGCAGAAGGGCTATCCCATCGTGCTCCTGAACGCAGGTGAAGACGCAGGCGCCATTCAGGACTTCTTGCAGCAGACCGGGCTAGAAGCGCGGGTTTTCCTGGACAGTGCAGGTTTGCAGCGGGCCTTCCAGGTGAGCGGGCTGCCCACCACCTTGCTGATTGGGGCCGATGGGCAGATCGTGGCCCGTCACCTGGGCCCCTTAAACCGGGCCCAGCTCGAGCAGCTTTTGCGACAGTTGGACTAGCTTTTAGCCCATGGCTGATTATGGGTCGGCAAAAACCTTTTTTGCTTGGGGCCCTGGACTGCGGGCATGCAGAGAACGTTGGAAGAAGCGCGGTCTTAGTGTACGATACCCCCTGGGGATACATTATGGGCGCTGCCAGCAGTAAGAAACACAACCTCGAGGCCCGTACGCGCGTCCTCAACCGCCTCAAGCGGCTGGAAGGGCAGGTGCGGGGCTTGCAAAAAATGGTGGAAGAAGACCGCGACTGCCGCGAGATTCTGACCCTGCTCTCAGGCATCAAAAGCGCCCTGGAAGCCACCGGCGACCTGATCTTCGAGACCTATCTGGAGGAGTGCCGGGCCGACCTGGCCCGGGGCCAGGGCGATACCAAAGCCATTGTGGAGGCGGTGCGCTTGCTGCGAGGCTAATCCGGGCCTTCCGATTAGCGCAAAGACCCCTCTTTGAAAGCTGAAAAGCGGATCTGGTGCACAGGTAACTTGTTTTGTGACACATCTTGAAGCACGTCGATTGCCCGAAACTGCGAGAGGCTATCTTTTTGAATCCTAGAGCACACCCCTCCCGAACGGTCGGCGAAGAAAGCGTCTCCCTTCCAGGGGGCGGTATCGCCCTCCGCTACGCGGATAACTTCGGCCCTGTTAGTTCGCCGCCATCCGGCAGCGAACTAACCGAATCTGGTATCAAAGGGCCGCTGTTAGGTTTTTACCCCGGCCATCAGCAGGCCCAGCTTCTCTTCGGTGGCCTCCTGGGCGGGCAGTTCGCCCACAATTTGCCCTTCGTACATCACCAGGATGCGGTCCGATAGGGCCATAATCTCCCCCAGGTCGGCGCTGACCAGGAGCACCGCCACACCCCGGTCTCTGGCCCGCACGATTTGCTCGTGCACGAACTCGGTCGCGCCAATGTCGATGCCCCGGGTGGGCTGGGCTGCAATCAGAAGCCGGGGGTTGCGGGAGAGCTCGCGGGCCACGATGATTTTCTGGGCGTTGCCCCCCGAGAAGCGGTCGGCGCTCAGGGTGGTGGAGCGGGGCCGGATATCAAAGGCCTCGATGCGCTGGCGAGCGGTTTGTTCTATCACCTCCTGGTTCAAAAAACCCCAGGGCCCGGCGTAGGGGGGCTGGTTGTGGTCGCCCAGGATCAGGTTCTCGGCGCTGGTAAAGCCCATCACCAACCCCCGCTGGTTGCGGTCCTCGGGGATGTGCGAAACCCCCGCCCGCCGCACCCTGTGGGGGTCGCCGTGGTCGAGCGAGCGGCCCAAAAAGCGCACCTCGCCGGTGTAGGGCCGCAACCCGGTCAGGGCCTCGACCAGCTCGGATTGGCCATTGCCCTGCACCCCGGCGATGCCCACAATCTCGCCGGCCCGCACCGCAAAGCTCACATCCCGCACCAAGGGTTTTTCTCTGGCCTGGGCCACCGTCAGGTGGGTGACCTCGAGCACCGCCTCGCCGGGATGGGCGGGGCCTTTTTCCACCCTGAACTCCACCTCGCGCCCCACCATCATGCGGGCGATCTGGGGCAGGGTGGCCCCTGGGGTGGGAATGGTGCCGATCATGCGGCCATCGCGCATGACCGAGATACGGTCGGAGACCTGGATGACCTCGAGCAGCTTGTGCGAGATAAAAACCGCTGCGTTGCCCTGGGCTGCATACTCCCGCAGAAAGCGGAAGAGGTCGTCGGTCTCCTGCGGGGTAAGCACAGCGGTGGGTTCGTCCAGAATCAGGATGCGGGCCTGCCGGTACAGGGCCTTGAGGATCTCCACTTTTTGCCGCAAGCCCACCGGCAAATCCTCCACCCGGCGGTCGAGGTCGAGCTGGAATTCAAACTGCCGTACCAGGGCTTCTACCCGGCGGCGCGCCTCGGCCATATCCAGGCCCAGGGGGGCAGTGGGCTCGTGGCCCAGAATCACGTTCTCCAGCACACTAAAAGGCTCCACCAGGGTGAAGTTTTGGTGCACCATTCCAATCCCCAGGGCAATGGCGTCGTGGGGGTCGCGGAGGGTTCGCTTCTCTCCATCAATCCAGATCTCCCCCGCATCGGGGCGCTGGATGCCGTAGAGAATTTTCATCAGGGTGGATTTACCGGCGCCGTTTTCGCCGACCAGGGCGTGCACCTCGCCCCAGCGCACCGAGAAATCCACATTCTGGTTGGCCTGTACCAGCGGAAAGCGCTTGGAAACACCCCGCATCTCGAGGGCATTGCGCTGGGTGGGCATAGCCTCTGCTGTGGGAACCATGGGCTTGGTCATGGCTACCCTCCTTGCCCTCAGGCTAGCTTCCGGCCATTACCAGAGGATTACCAGCGGGGCATACCGGCCAGACCGCCCAGCTCCTGCCGCAAGCGCTCTGCGACTTCGGCATGAACAAACTCGAGCTTGGTGCCATAGCGGGCGGCCAGCTCGGGCAGCACCCGCTTGAGCTCGACTTCTTCTACCGGCTGGCCGGGGCTGTGGGCCTGGGCGGCCTGGGAGCTGCTGCCCACCCAGCCATCGCCAGAGCGCCAGGCTTTTTCCTGCAGGTGCCAGGGCACCAGCACGTACTGCAAGCGCCCCTCCTGCAAGAGGCTCAGCACCTGCTCGAGGCCCCCCACCCCTTTCTCCCGCACCTGCGAGAGCAGGGCTTCCTCTTCCCGTCGCTCCACTGCTTCGATGGTCGCCGAGACGGTTTTGAGCACCTCCGCCGGACTGGGGGTAGCGGTGTGCAGCGGGGGCAGCAGGGCCACCACTTTTTCGGCTACCGGCCTGGGGAGGGCTTGCCGGGCTTCCTCGGGCACCCCCAGCAAAATCAGCCGCTCCAGGCCGCGCTCGGCCATCTGCTGCTGCAGAATGACACCGGCCTCGCGGAAGAAGCGCTGGCTCCACTCGTCCACCCGCCGCTCGTATTTGTCCTTGCCCGAACCGCCCCGCGCCGCTACCCCCACCGGGCTGGTGGCTGGGGCGGCGCTGCGTCCGGGCGAGCCGGTGCGGTCTTCGCCCAGGTAACGCCAGTTGTGGGTGTCCAGCAGCCGGAAGGCATCGGCCACCTCTTCAATCTCGCCCAGGAATACCTCGAATAGCCGCAGGCGCTCCTGATCCATGTGTACCACGCCGTAGCGCTGGTACTCCTCGAGGGCAAAGAGCAGCGGGGCCAGGTAAGGCGGCCCCCAGTGGGCTTCCACCCCCGCGCGGGGCTCGAGCAGGGGCAGCTCGACCTGCAGGTGGTAGTCTTCAAACAAATCTTCGGCCACAAAGAGCGCCCGGGTACGGCCCTGGGGGATGTAGTGCTGCAGGCGCTCGAGCACTTTTTTGCTAAGGGCCGACGGCACCCCCAGGCGCTCGAGGGCTTCCTTGGCCCGCAGCACGTAGGCCTTGCCGCTATTGTCGGGGTTGGCCAGGTTCACATCGAGGTACAAGGAGAGCAGCGGGGCTGGATGCGGTGCGATGGCCTCCTGGAGATAGGTGATTTGCGCTTTGTTGAGCATATGCCTCCTTTCACAAGGTACGCCCCTGTAGCATCGGTTGTTGGCTACTGAAGCGGACTTCTGTGCTTTTGTGAACCGCGCATGCCCGCACACATGGGCCCACGGTGGGCAGGGCCTCTATCTAATCAGTTTGCGCTTGCATCATCCATTTGAGCATATCGTAGCGCGAAATAATGCCCACCACTTTACCCCTGCGCACTACCGGGATGCGGTTGACATCGTGCTCGAGCATCAGGGCCAGCACTCGCTTTAGCGAAGCCTCGGGCGAGACCGTGACCACCGGGCTGCGCATGATGTCCTGGGCTCGCAGGTTGCGGGCTGCTTGATAGACTTTCTCGACCTGATCGGGGTAGAGCCAGTTGGCCAGCACATTGGCACTCTCGAACAGGGAAAAAGGCACCATACGCCCGGGGTGGCGGCAAAAATCGCCCTGGGTGATGATGCCCACCAGCTGGCCTTTGTCATCCACCACCAGCGCGGAGCCGATGTGGTGCTCGAGCATTTTCTGGGCCACCTCCACCAACGGCGTCTTGGGCGAGACGGCCACAATGGGCCTGGCCATGATCTGCTTGGCTTTCATAGCAGTCCCTTACGGGTGGTGTGGCTCGCTCAAGCGCACCACCAGCACCGGCCTGGGGCAGCGTTGCAAGACCTTCTGGGTCACTGAGCCGAGCAGGAGTCGATCCAGCCCGCTGCGCCCGTGGGTGCCCATCACCACCAGGTCGTGAAGGGCAGCCTCCTCCACAATAACCTGGGCTGCGTTGCCCTGCTTGAGCTCGGTTCTGACCGGAACCCCCAGGTACTGGGCGAACCCCTCGGCCCGCTCCAGGGCTTGCTTGCCCGCGACCTCGAGGTCACGCGACAGCTCGGGGTAGTAGGGAATGGTTTCGGGGCCAATCAGAATACGGGCTACCACCGGCTCCACCACATAAAGCAGGGTCGCTTCGGCCCCCAGGCTTTTGGCCAGCTCGAGGCCCGCCTTGACCGCGGCCTCGCTGGGGGCGCTTCCATCGGTGGGAATCAGAATCCGGTTGTACATAGCTCCTCCTCGTTGGCTCTTTTAAGAGCAGATTTGCTACAGGATCACTTAGCGCTCCCCCGGCGGGGGCAGGTGGGTCTCGTCGGGGTGGGTCAGGGCCGCCGGGTTGCGCACCAGCAGAATGGGCTGGCGGGCCTGCTGGGCCACATCCTCGGCCACGCTACCCAGCAAGAACTTGCGTAGCCCAGTACGTCCGTGGGTGCCCATGACGATCAGTTCAGCCTTCTCTTCCTCGGCCACTTCGCGGATGCGCTCGCCGATCAGATGCCGTCCGGCCTCGCGCAGCACGGTGTGTACGCGGGCGTGTTTGCAGCGTTGGGCGGCTTCTCGCAAGATGAACTCGCCCTGCTCGCGCAGGTGGGCCTGTTCCTGGGCCAGTTGGGCCTGGAGCTGGGCCGGGTCAGTAAACATCCAGGCCCGTCCCGCACTCACATAGAGCTGGGTCAGGTCGGGCACCACATAGACCACCGAGAGCCGGGCCTTCAGTGCCCCGGCCAGTTCGTCGGCATGTTGCAGGGCCAGATCGCTGTGAGAGCTGCCGTCAATAGCCACCAGAATGCGTTTGAACAGGGTGGGTTTGGTGTCGTCTCCCCGCACCAACATAAGCGGCACGGGGGCCAGCCGGGCCATCCGCTCGGCCACGCTGCCCAGCAAGACGCGGGGCAGCCCCGTGCGGCCGTGCGTACCCATCACCACCAGGTCGCAACCATGGGCTACCCCGGCATCCACCAGGGCCTCGGCCACGCCGGGCCTGCTCTCGGGTTCGGTGCTGGTGAGCTGGGTAGCACAGGCCACCTGGGCGCGGCTGGCTTTGCGCTCCCACTGCTCGAGCAAAGCCCGACCCACCGTACGGGCCCGCTCGAGGGCCTCCTGCACATCGCGCAGCTCGCGGTAGCGCTGCGGCTCAATGACGTGCACCAGCACCACCGAGGCCCCCAGGCGCTTGGCCAGGGCCAGCCCCACTGCCGCCGCGTGCTCGCTGGGGGGTGAGCCATCTATGGGCAACAGAATGCGTTGATACATACCCACCTCCACTCGCTTCAAACCAACACCTCAGCGACCTTTCCCTTGGGAAGAGGCTGCTGAGGTGGGAGGAAGGAAAGCCGTTGCCGACTTGCCTCCTTTCATCTTCAGGGTAGTCCTGTGTGGCAACCTTGCCAAGGGGTGTTTGTCCCCAGGGATAGTTCGGCCGGCCGGGTAACTACCAGGCCACTTGACCACGGCCGCCTCCAGCAGGCCCAGCAGCAACCACCGCACAAACTCACCCCTTTCGTTACTGCACCATCAGCTTTAGGGTGGGATGTAGATATTATACCGGATTCAAAAGATAATCATCCAAACCAAAAGCCCCCAGAGGCTATCTTTTTGAATCCTAGAGCACACCCCTCCCGAACGGTCGGCGAAGAAAGCGTCTCCCTTCCAAAGGGGCTTACGCCCTCCGCTACGCGGATAACTTCGCCCTGTTAGTTCGCCGCCATCCGGCGCCGAACTAACCGAATCTGGTATTACACCTGGCTCGAGAAACGCCGGTGGAAAATCCCTTTGACCCACTCCACCAGCAAAACGTACAGCAAGGTCAGGTCCAGGAGCCCCAGCAGCAGTGGATAGGGCAAGGGCACGAACCCAAAAACACCGCTAAAAGGGAGATACGGCATCAGCACGGCCAGCACGGTCAGCAGCAGGGTGGACCAGAGCAACAGGCGACCGGGTCGGCTCTGGAAGAAGGGACGGCGGGTACGCACGACCAGCGCTACCAAGAGCTCGGTGAGCAGGGATTCTATGAACCAGCCGGTGCGAAACTGCTCCGAACTGGCACGAAAAACCCATAGCAGCAAGCCAAAGGTCAGGTAGTCGAAGACCGAACTGATCAGGCCAAACACCACCATAAAATTGCGAATGAAGCGCATATTCAGGCGGTGGGGTTTTTCCAGCCATTCGCGGTCTACATTATCGGTAGCCAGGCCCACCGCCGGTAGGTCGGAGAGAAAGTTGTTGAGCAGAATTTGCTTGGCCAGCAAGGGCAAGAAGGGCAAAAAAGCCGAGGCCCCGGCCATGCTGAACATGTTGCCGAAGTTGGCGCTGGTGGTGGTGAAGATGTACTTGAGGGTGTTGGCGAAGGTCTTGCGCCCTTCCTCGATGCCTTCCCGCAGGACATCCAGGTCGGACTCGAGCAGCACCAGGTCGGCGGCTTCTTTTGCCACGTCCACCGCCTGATCCACCGAGATGCCCACATCGGCTGCGTGCAGGGCTGGGGCATCGTTGATGCCATCGCCCATATAGCCCACCACGTGGCCGGTTTTTTGCAGGGCCAGAATCAGGCGCTCCTTCTGAGTAGGGTCTACCTCCACAAACAAGTTGCAGCGCTCGGCCTGGTGCCAAAGGGCTTCGTCGGGGAGGGTGGCGAGCTCCCGCCCGGTCAGCAGCCCCCGCACCTCCATCCCCACCCGGGCAGCCAGGTGGGCCGCTACCTTACGGTTGTCGCCGGTAATGATCTTGAGGTTCACGCCCAGGCGGGCCAGTTGGATCAGGGTGTCCTGCACACCCGCTTTGGGGGGGTCGAAGAAGAGCAAAAACCCCTGGAAGGTAAGGTCTTGCTCATCATCGCGGGTGAAGACGGCCTGCTGAGTAGAGACCAGCTTACAGGCCAACCCCAGCACCCGGTAGCCCTGCTCGCTGTAATGGCTGTAGAGCGCCTCGAGGCGCACGAGGTCGGCGTCGTCCAGAGGCCGAACCTGGCCTTCCTCCTCGAGGTCGGTGCAGACCTCGAGGAGCTGCTCCAGCGCTCCTTTGGTCACCAAAAGCCGCTTCCCCGACTGCTCCACCACCACGCTCAGGCGCTTGCGGCTGAAGTCGTAGGGAATCTCGTCCACTTTTTGCGCTTGGGCGGCATCCAGGCCCGCCCGGGAAGCCGCCTGCACAATGGCCTGGTCGAGGGGGTTGGCCAGCCCGGTCTGGAAGTAAGCGTTCCAGAAGGCCTGTCGCAGGACCTGGGATGAGGGCCGCCCCCCCGAGTCCAGCGCACCGTCTAGCCGTACCACCCCTTCGGTCAGGGTGCCGGTTTTGTCGGTGCAGAGCACGTCCATGCTGCCCAGGTTCTCGATGGCACTCAAGCGGCGCACAATCACCCCGTGGCGGGCCATGCGCTGGGCGCCCTTGGCCAGGTTCACCCCGATGATGGCTGGCAGCAGTTCGGGGGTCAGGCCCACCGCCAGCGCAATGGCAAAAAGCAGCGAGTCGATGGGCGGCTTCTCGCCAAACACGTTGACCGCAAAAACCAGTAGCACCATAAGCAACATGACCTGGGTCAGCAAAAAGCCAAACTGCCGAATCCCCCGCTCGAACTCGGTCTCGGGGGGGCGCAGGGCCAGCCGGTCGGCAATCTTTCCAAAAGCCGTACTGGCCCCGGTCTCGACCACCAACACGCGGGCAGTACCGCTACGCACGCTAGTACCCATAAAAACGCAGTTGGTGCGCTCGCTCAGGCTGGCTTCCGGTGGCACCACCCCTGGGAGCTTCTCTACCGGGAAGGTCTCGCCGGTGAGGGCCGCCTGACTGACGAAGAAGTCCTTGGCCTCGAGCACCCGACCATCAGCAGGAATCAGGCTGCCCGCCGAGAGCAGCACCACATCGCCCGGAACTACCTCCTCGGCGGGGAGGTGCAGGGTCTGGCCCCCGCGCAACAGCCAAACCCGAACCTGAACCCTGGCCAGTAGCTTCTCCACCGCCCGGCTGGCGCTGTACTCCTGCACGAAAGAAAGCAACGCGCTGCCCAGCACAATCAGGAGCACAATGAAGGCATCCAGCCATTCCTGCACCAGTGCCGAGACCGAGGCCGCAAAGACCAGCATCAGCACCAGGGGGCTCTTGAACTGGGCCAGCAAAACCGCCAGAGCCGTGGTGCGCCGCCGGGTTTGCAGGGTATTGGGACCCCACTGTTGCAAGCGGCGACGGGCCTCAGCAGGGTTTAGTCCATCGGGTTGGCTTTTCAGCCGAGTCCAAAGGCCCTCCAGCGCTTCCGCCCAGTAGGGGGTGGGGGCCCTGGGATGATGCGAATGCTGGCGCATGGTGGCCTCCTCTAGCAGGTTACCCACAATCGCGTACCTTCGCGCGAGACCGGGGTACCCAGTTCCGCCGAGAGCATTTGCACCCGTTCTGCAACGGCCTCCCAGGTGGGGCCGGTAGCCAGGTTGACCTGGCAGTTATCAATGTAGAGGGGCATTAGCTCCACTTCCCCAATGCGTTTTTCCTCGAGCTCCACCCGGTATAAAAGGCCCCAGTCGTTGCGCAAAATCGGGTCTACCGCGTAGTCGTCCACAAACTCGCCGCAGTCGTAGAGGATGGACTTGCCCCGGTAGACCTCGAGGCCCTGGAAAACATGGGCGCTGTGCCCGTGGAACACGTCGACCCCAGCCTCTATAAGCGCATGGGCAAAAGCCCGGAAGTAAGGCGGAGGACGCAAGCGCATGTTGGGCCCCCAGTGGGCCGAGACCACCACCCAGCGGGCTCCTTGGGCGCGGGCCTGGCCAATCTGCTCCTTTAGCACCGGCAGCGATTCCGGCGCTACGGGTAGGTAGTGGGTGCCGGGGGTGTGGGGGCCCGCCTTCCAGCCCGGCTCGTTGTCGGTGAAGGCCACCACCCCCACCGGGCCGCTTTGGGTTGGCAAAAGCACCGGGCGGCAGGCTTCGGCCAGGTTGCGCCCGGCCCCCACGTAGGGAATGTGGGCCCCCTGAAGCAGTTCCAGCATCTGCAGGAAGGCTTCCTCCTCGTAGTCCAGCACGTGGTTATTGGCCAGCACCACGCAGTCTATGCGGGCCAGTTGGAGCGCCCCCAGGGCCTGGGGATGGGCGCGGAAGTGAAAAGCCTTTTCCCAGCGGCTAAAGGGCCGGCCCCGGTCCGAGATGACACACTCGAGGTTCACCAGCCGCAAGTCGGCCCGGTAAAACTCGTCCAGCACGTTGCCAAAGGGATAGGCTGGCCCGTAGCGCAGCAAGGCCTCATTCACCAGCCGGCCCAGCATCAGGTCGCCGGTCAGGCAAAGGCAAACCATGCCTTCCATCTATATCAGCTTGGGCCTTCGGCGTTCCCGGTCCATTACCCCCGCACGCCCTGGAGCCAGTCCAGAAGGGCCGCCAGGGAGCGGGTGTTGAGAATCTGCCGAGGCCCCAACCAGGCCCGCTGGGCCGTACCCACCGCCAGCTCCATGAAGCGCAGGTGATCGAGCTGGTGGGCATCGGTGGAGAGGGAAAAAAGGAGGCCCATTCCGCCAGCCTGGCGGGCCAGGGTATCGGGCAGGTCCATGCGGTCGTGGTAGCCGTCGATTTCCAGGGCCTTCCCCAGGGCCTGGGCCCGCCGGAAAATCTTCTCCCAATTGGCCTCGAGCTCCTTGCGCACCCCCAGCATGCGGGCGGTGGGGTGGGCCAGGATGTGTACGGCGGGGTGCTCCAGCGCCCGCAGGATGCGCTCAGTCTGCTGGGCGCGGCTCAGGTGGAAGTGGGAGTGCACGGCCACCAGCACCACCTCGAGCCCCCGCAGCACTTTCTCGGGGTAGTCCAGGGAACCATCGGCCAGAACCTCCACCTCGGCCCCGGCCAGCAAATAGGGCTTGCCGCCGGTTTGTTCGTTGACCTGGCGTATCTCCTTCAGGCGGGCCTGTACCTTGTCCAGCGGCACCCCATGGGCCACCTTGAGGCTCTGGGAGTGGTCGGTGACGGCCAGGTACTCGTAGCCCAGCTTTGCTGCGGCCTGGGCCAGCTCGAGCAAACTGGCCTTGCCGTCCGACCACCTGGAGTGCACCTGGAGGTCGCCACGAATCTCCTGAAGGGTGACCAGCCGGGGCAGCCGCCCGGCCTGGGCCGCCTCGATTTCACCACCGTCTTCCCGCAAGGGGGGCGGAATCCAGGGCAGGCCCAGGGCTCGGTAGACGCTTTCCTCGTCCTCGCCGGCCAGGCGGATTTTCCCGCGCCAGACCCCGTACTCGTTGAGCTTGAGGCCCTGTTTCTGGGCCAGGGTGCGCAGCTTGATGCTGTGGGCTTTGGAGCCGGTCAGGTACTGCAAGCCGCTACCCCAGGCCGCCGGGGGCACGGTCTTGAAGTCCACCTGCAAGCCTTCACGCAAAAAGACCGTAGCCCGGTTCTCCCCTACCGCTTCCACATCGGCAATGCCCGGCAGGCGCACCAGGGCCGCCAGCACCTCGGCTGGCTTTTCGGTGGCAATCAGAAAATCGAGGTCGCCCACCGTCTCGCGGTAGCGCCTGAGCGAGCCGCAGACTTCGGCCTGCACCACCCCCGGCTGGGCCCGCACTTGCTCAAGCAAGGCCCGGGCCTGCCCCAGCACCGCGCCCAGGGGCCGGCGCTGGGTGGCGGTTTCGGCCAGGGCCAGGTTTTCCAGCAGATGCCGGCGTTTTTTCTCGCCAAAACCGGGCAGCCCCCGCACCTGGCCCGAGGCCAGCGCGGCCTGCAGCGTTTCCAGCGAGTTCACCCCCAGCCTGTCCCACAGCAGTTTGGCGGTCTTGGGCCCCACCCCCGGCACCCGCAGCACCTCCAGGATGCCCTGGGGCACCTGCTGGGCTAGCCGGGCGTGGGCCTGGATGGCACCGGTGCGCAGGTACTCCTGGATTTTGGCGGCCAGGTCGGGGCCGATGGCGGGCAGGGCCTCCAGGGCTTCAGTTCCCTGGGCCGCCACCGCCTCGATGGGGGCCTCGAGGTCGGCCAGGGTGCGGGCGGCCTGGGCGTAGGCCCGCACCCGGAAGGGGTTCTCGCCCAGGAAGGCCAGCATATCGGCCATTTCCTGAAAAATACGGGCAATTTCGGCGTTTTTCATCGCACCATCAGTTCGAGCCCCTCGTCCAGAGTACCCCCCCAGGGGGTTACCTGGCGGGCAACCGGCAGGCGGGCCCAGCGCAACAGGCGGGGGTCTTCCAGGAAAAGACCCAGCACCTCGGCCACCAGGCGGTCGGCCAGCCAGCCAATATCGAAGCGGTACCGACGGGTGTACTCGTCCAGTTGCTCTTCTTCAGGGGTCAGCAAATCAAAGAGTAAGGTGGCCAGACCGGCTTGTTGCAGTTCCTGGGCAATGTAGCGGTTGCGCGGGCTGTGCCGACTGCTGCCGCTGCCGTGGGCGAAAAGAACCACCCCCTCCGCCCCGGGAGGGACGCAGAGGTCACCCTCGAGCGCACCCAGGTTCTCCAGCGGAATATAGACGACTTTGGACGGAAAGTTTTGCGGCATCGCCATGTTCAACCTCGCTTGCCGGTTCCGGGGGAGCCACCTCTTTCGCGGGCTCCCCTCTAGCTTGAACCGGCTCAATTACCAAGGCGTTACCAATGGATGCAAGACCTGAGCCTGTGCGCCAAACCCCCGTAGTCCGTAACACAGAGCGCTTGGCCTCTATACTTGAGCAGGACACTCCCCTACCGCGTGGTGAAACTATGGCAGGCCGATCCGATATCAAAAACATGGCGCTTTTCTGCGACTTCGAAAACATTGCCCTGGGGGTTCGGGAGGCCAAGTACCCCCAGTTCGACATCCAGAAAATCCTCGAGCGGCTTCTGCTCAAAGGCAGTATCGTGGTGCGCAAGGCCTATTGCGACTGGGAGCGCTACAAGGATTTCAAGGCCTCCATGCACGAAGCCGGCTTCGAGCTTATCGAGATTCCCCATACCCGCCTCTCGGGTAAGAACTCGGCCGATATCAGGCTGGTGGTAGATGCCCTCGACCTCTGCTATACCAAGTCCCACGTGGATACTTTTGTGATCATCAGCGGCGACTCCGACTTCTCGCCCCTGGTGTCCAAGCTGCGCGAAAACAACCGGCTGGTAATCGGAGTAGGCGTAAAAAAGTCCACCTCGGATCTGTTGACCGCAGCCTGCGACGAGTTCATCTTCTACGATGACCTGATCCAGGAGGAACTGGCCCAAAAGCGGGCCGTCAAAGCCAGCAGGCCGGCGCCCAAGAGCAAAACCCCCGAGAAGCCCCAGGATCAGCAGCAGGAGGCCTTACAACTTGTGCTCGAGACCCTCATGGCCCTGCAAGCCGAGCGCGGCGAGGAGGAGCGCATCCTGAGTTCGTTGGTCAAGCAAACCCTTAAGCGGCGCAAGCCGGGTTTCAACGAAGCCTCCTACGGCTTCCGTTCCTTTAGCGCCTTGCTGGAGGAAGCCCAGCGGCGGGGGCTTTTGCGCCTGGAGCGCGACGAGCGCTCGGGGGGCTATATTGTGCACCCTCGAGGGGAGTAAGGGCCTCAATTGGGGTTGATTCAAAATCGCATAATTCAAATATGCTCCGCGACCTCCGCAGCGACTACACCTACGGCACCTTAAGCGAGCAGGACGCCGATCCCAACCCCTTTCGGCAGCTCGAACGCTGGCTTTCGGAAGCCATCGAGACCCATCTCTACGAACCCCACGGCATGACCCTCTCCACGGTGGGCACGAATGGACGGCCCAGCAGCCGGGTAGTGCTGCTGCGGGGCCTGGACGAGGAAGGCCTGGTGTTTTTCAGCAACTACCACAGCCGCAAGGGACAAGAGCTCGAGGCCAACCCCTGGGCCTGCCTCAACTTCTGGTGGCCCCCCATGGAGCGCCAGGTGCGCATCGAGGGGCGGGTTGAAAAAGTAGAGCCGCAGCTGTCCGACGAATATTTTGCCAGCCGCCCCTACGACAGCCAGATTGGCTCGGCGGCCAGCCCCCAGAGCCAGGTGATTGCCAGTCGGGAGGTACTGGCGCAACGCATCGCCGAGCTCAAGGCCCGCTACCCCGAAGCCGTACCCCGCCCGGCCCACTGGGGGGGCTACCGCTTGAAGCCCGATACCTTCGAGTTCTGGCAGGGCCGCCCCAGCCGCCTGCATGACCGGCTGGTCTACCGCCTTCAGCCGGATGGGGGATGGACAATTGAACGGCTGGCTCCTTGAGTCGCAACATTAAGAGTTACGTTATGTAAATGAAAGAAAACTATTCTCACAAATAGCCATTTGATTAATTTTGCAAGCCCTCATCTCACCATCTGATTTGCGTGTTCTGGATAGGATTAAGGCCGGATGTCAGACACGGAGAAAGCTACCCTTTACTACCAAAACAAAACCATTCGCTATACCATCCGCCGCAGTGCCCGCCGCCGGACGGTGGGAATTACCATCGATGTTCAGGGGGTGCGGGTCGCCGCCCCCAAACGTATGCCCCTCGAGCAGGTTATCGCTCTGGTGAACACCAAAGCCCGCTGGATTGCCGAAAAACACACCGAATTCAAGAGTCGACTGGAGCCGCGCAAGCGATTTGTCAGTGGGGAAGAGTTTTTGTACCTGGGCCGCCGGGTGAGCCTTCAGATTCAGTCCGAAGGTTTATCCCCTCACCCAAAGCGGGGGAGCCACAAACCCGGTTCCTCGATGCAGCCCGAGTTGTTTGATTTTAACTTTTTACCCAGAGCCAGGCCCAAAGCAGCAGTGGCCCTCAAAGGCAATGTTTTACATGTACAGGCCGATGCCTCCTCAAAGCAGAGCACCAAAGAGGTACGGGAGATTCTCGAGGAATGGTATAAGGCCCGCGCCGAGGAGGTAATTACGCGCCGGGTACAGCACTATGCCGATCAACTGGGCTGGCGCATGCCCAAGGTGCTCATCCGCAACCAGAAAAAGCGCTGGGGGAGTTGCAACGCCAAGGGCGAGTTACGTTTCAACTGGCGGCTGGTGATGCTGCCCTTGCCGGTGCTGGACTATGTGGTGGTGCATGAGATGGCCCACCTCAAGGTGCTCAACCACAGCCCTCGCTTCTGGGCCCTGGTCGAGCAGATCATGCCCAACTACAAAGCCCGTCACCAGGCCCTGCACGAGCTAGGCATGAGGTTGTACTGGTAGTTATCGCGCCATCGGCCCAGCCAGGATGGACTTCCGCCATTTGACAAACTCGGTTTGGGTTTTATCCTTTTTGCATAGCCAGATACTCCAGATACTATAGATGTCTGCATTACTGGCTTCCATCACGTATGCTGGCCCAGGGGAACTTATACCGGATTCAAAAAGATAATCATCCAAACCAAAGATCCCCCAGAGGCTATTTTTTTGAATCCTAGAGCACACCCCTCCCGAACGGTCGGCGAAGAAAGCGTCTCCCTTCCAAAGGGGCTTACGCCCTCCGCTACGCGGATAACTTCCAAAGGGGCTTACGCCCTCCGCTACGCGGATAACTTCCAAGGGGCGGTATCGCCCTCCGCAACGCGGATAACTTCGGCCCTGTTAGTTCGCCGCCATCCGGCGCCGAACTAACCGAATCTGGTATAACACAACACCTGTTCAAATTGCGCTTAGAATTTGCGCCCTGGCTTTTTCGGCTTCCAGCGCCACACGGTCCGCGCTCCAACCCAGTTCCCGGCCCATCAGTTCGGACACCCGTGGGGCTGCCGCGAGGGCAGCCAGCGTGTCCAGGAAGGCCAGGCGGGTTCGGCGGGCCAGCACATCGAGCGGAGAGTAAGCCATCTCGTGGCGGGCCGCGTAAATCACTTCGGCTTCAATGATCGGCCACTCCACCG
Source organism: Meiothermus sp. (assembly GCF_026004115.1). Lineage (NCBI taxonomy): Bacteria > Thermotogati > Deinococcota > Deinococci > Thermales > Thermaceae > Meiothermus > Meiothermus sp. The sequence continues at coordinate 1,542,589 of NZ_BPIM01000001.1, read as the reverse complement.
CCAATCGCGTCCGATAGCCTTCCGCCGCAATCTGGGCCACCACTGTGGCGCGGGCGCCATAGGACCGGTGGAGGTGTTGGGCGATGTCCGAAGACCAACCCATCTGCTCGAGTTTTTTCGCTCCATCCGGCTCAAAGCCTTGCCCGCCCAAGAGCGGAAGCTGCTCGGTTCGAGAGGGGCCTGCTTGCAGTTCAAACTGCCGCACGGCATAGTTCACCAAGTCCAGGGCCATTTTGCGGTAGGTGGTCCACTTGCCCCCCGTCAGGGTAAGTAAGCCCGAAGGGCTTTTCTGAATCAGGTGGTCGCGGGCCAGCCGGGCCGTGTCGGCCTCGGGGCGCGAAACCAGCGGGCGCAGGCCCGACCAGCTAGCCCGCACAGCCTCCCGTGGAATCTCGCCCAGGTAAGGCTTAACCTGCCGGAGCACATAACCAATCTCCTCTTCCGTTACCCTGGGGTGATCGACTATCGGGGCTGGGTCGTCGGTCGTACCCACCAGGGTACCTCCCAACCAGGGCAACACGAACACCACCCGTCCGTCCTCAGTTTTGGGAATCAGCAGGCCGGTATCGAGGGGGCTGTATTTTTTGTCCAGCACAATGTGAATACCCGAGCTGGCTTTCAGCAAAGGGGGGGCGTCGGGGTCGTCCATGCGCCGAATCGTATCGGAGAAGGGACCGGTAGCATTGACCACCACCCGGGCGGCCACCTCCACTTCCTTTTTGCTCAGGCCATCCCTGACCACTACCCCCCCTAGCTGGCCATTCTGCTTGAGCAACCCCTTCACCTCGGCGTAGTTGAGCACCACCGCCCCTTGCTGCGCTGCAGTAAGGGCCAGCTCTACGTTAAAGCGAGCGTCGTCGAACTGGCCGTCCTGATAGGCCACCGAACCTTTGAGCCCCCCCGGATTGATCGAGGGAAAGCGTTCCAGGGTTCCTTTGGCATCGATGTACTGCGCGGGTTGCAGGCGGGCCTTTCCGGCCAGGAGGTCGTATATCTTCAGGCCGGTGTAGTAGTAGGGCGCTTCCCAAAACTTGTACAGGGGGGTCAGGAGCCACAAGGGGCGGGATAGATGGGGCGCGTTCCTTAGCATGATGGCCCGCTCGTGCAGCGCGTCGCGCACCAGGTTAAGCTGCACCCGGTCGAAGGTCTTGACGGCGATTTCCAGGTAGCGCACCCCACCGTGGATCAGTTTGGTGCTGCGGCTCGAGGTGCCTTCAGAAAAATCGTATCGCTCGAGCAGGGCGGTTTTGAGGCCCCGGCTGGCCGCTTCCAGGGCTACCCCTGCCCCGGTAGCACCACCCCCAATTACCAGCAGGTCGAAGGTTTCGGAAGCAAGTCTTTCTAGCAATTGGGCACGTTCCATAGCTTTGCACCTAGCCTAACGCAGATGGGGAACTGCAACCAAGAGCCGTCTGGCCGATAGGTGGGGGACTGTCTCCTGCTGGCAAAAACTGTGGGTTTCGTATATTCTCCGGCAGGTATCCTGCCAACATAGTCCAGCACCCGGTTCCGAGCGCATAGGTTGCCCATCATCCGCAAAGGCGAGCCCCCATTGCTACTCTGCCTTTAGCTCTGGCCCTCAGCATTTAGCCATCGGTTATTGACCCAGCAATCAGCCGGGTATCGGCAAACACCTGCCCAATCACCTCTTCGATGGCCGGATCCCGCACCTCGAGGTCTGCAATGGGCAGCTCACGGAGTATCTGGCTGACCCCGCCTACCAGTTGTTCACGCCGTACCAGGAGTCGGGCCTCGAGGCCCTCCTGTTCGCGCACCTCGCCGAACTGCTCCAGTCGGTCTTTCTCCACCGGTTGCCCCAGCTGGATGTGCACCTCGCGGTAGGGGGCAAAGCGCCCCAACAACCCCTCCAACCCACCATCGTATACAAGGCTCCCCTGATGAATCATCAAGACGCGCTCGCACAGGGCGGTGATGTCGGTCATGTAGTGGCTGGTGAGCAGAATGGTGGCCTGGTAGCGCCGATTGTACTCGCGCAAAAATTCGCGCACCGCTACCTGGGCATTCACGTCCAGCCCCAGGGTGGGCTCGTCCAGGAACAGGACCTGGGGCCGGTGCAAAAGCGCCGCCAGCAGCTCGGCCTTCATGCGCTCGCCCAGGCTCAACTTGCGCACAGGCTGGTTCAGCTTGCCCTCCAGGGCCAGCATCTCGCTCAGTTCGCCCACCCGCTTTTTGAAATCGGCTTCGGGAATTTCGTAGACGGCAGCGTTGACCCGAAAACTATCGGCAGCCGGCAGATCCCAGATGAGCTGCTGTTTGTTGCCCATTACCAGGGTAATCTTGCGCAAAAACGCATGTTCGCGCTTGAAGGGCTGGTGTCCGGCCACCTCCACCTGCCCCGCGCTGGGGTAGATTAGACCCGACAAGAGCTTGAGGGTGGTGGTTTTGCCGGCCCCGTTGGGCCCCAGGAAGCCCACCACTTCGCCTGGGGCTATCTGAAACGAAACACCCTTGACGGCCTCCACCTGCTTGTATTTGCGCTGGAAGAAATGCCGCAGGGTACCCACAAATCCAGGCGCTTTAAGGGCTACCGGATAGAACTTGGATAGGTTCTGGGCCCGAATTTGGCTCACTTGAAGCAGTATAGCCGGCAGGCCAGGCCCCGAATGGTGCGCTATCTACATCTAAGAAGCTTCAAGTAGCACTTGTAACCGTCTGGTAATGCCCCAATTCTATAGTGGAAGATAGAAAAAGGCACATGGGGGCAGCCAAGACCATTTTCTGTCTGTGGGTGTGTGTTCCTTGATGTTGGGGAAACCCAGCCCTCAGCCTTGGGCTTTGGGCGCTTATAAAGGTACAAACTTGCAAGAGACCCAAGGAGGTCGCATGAAACCCTTCAAAGACCGCAACCAGGCTGGCGAACTGCTGGCCCAAAGGCTGGTGGAGCTGGGGTATGACCAGGAGCCTCATCTACTGGTATTTGGCTTGCCCCGGGGAGGTGTACCGGTGGCCTATCCGGTGGCCTTGCGGCTCAGGGCCCCCCTGGATGTCTGGGTGGTGCGCAAACTGGGCACCCCCGGCCATGAAGAGCTGGCCATGGGGGCCATTGCCTCGGGCGGGGGGCGGGTACTCAACCAGGAAATTGTGGAAAGTTTGCAAATATCAGCGGATACCATCGCTGCCGCGGAGCAGCAGCAGCGGGCCGAACTACAGCGCCGCGAGCAGCTGTACCGCGGCAACAGGCCGTTCCCCAACCTGAGCGGCCAGACCGTCTTGCTGGTAGACGATGGACTGGCCACCGGCGCTACCATGAAAGCGGCCATCGCGGCGGCCCAGGCACAACACCCCAAACGCCTGGTGGTAGCCGTACCGGTGGCGCCCCCGGATACGGTGGCGGAAATACAGGCCCTGGTGGACGAGGTGGTTTGCTTGCAGACGCCCGCTTTTTTTCAGGCGGTGGGTCTGTGGTATGAACACTTCCCCCAAACCTCCGACGAAGAGGTGCTGGCCCTGCTCCAGGCCGCCCGTCGGTCGGATAGCCCGGCTAGGCCAGCCCAATCTGATGCAGGGTAAAAGCGTATATATCGGCCTGTTCTTCAATTAATATCCGGGTGGGTTTGCCCAGGCCGTGTCCGGCTTTGGTCTGGATGCGGATGAGCACCGGCGCAGGGCCCCCCTGGGCTGCCTGCAGGGCCGCCGCAAACTTGAAGGAGTGGGCCGGCACCACCCGGTCGTCGTGGTCGGCGGTAGTAATGAGGGTGGCCGGGTAGTGAACGCCGGGCTTCAGGTTGTGCAGCGGGGAGTAGGGCAACAGATAGCGGAACTGCGCCGGGTCGTCGGGTGAGCCGTAGTCCGAGACCCAGGCCCAGCCAATGGTGAACTTGTGGAAGCGCAGCATATCCAGCACCCCCACCGCAGGCAGCGCTACGCCAAACAGCTCCGGGCGCTGGGTGAGGGCCGCCCCTACCAGAAGCCCGCCGTTGGAGCCACCCTGGATGGCCAGTCGCTTGGGCTGGGTATAGCCCTGCGCGATAAGCCACTCGGCGCAGGCGATAAAGTCGTCGAACACGTTTTGTTTGCGCTCCAGGGTGCCGGCCCGGTACCAGTCCTCACCGTATTCGCCACCCCCGCGCAAGCAAGCCTGAGCGAATACGCCGCCCTGCTCGAGCCAGACCAGGCGCCCAGGGTTGAAAGCCGGGGTCATGGGGATGTTGAAGCCCCCATAGCCATAGAGCAGGGTGGGGTTCTGGCCACTATGCTCGAGCCCCTTTCTGTGTACCAGGAACAGCGGCACCTGGGTGCCGTCCTTGCTGGTTACGAACACCTGGTGGGTCTCGTAGTGGCCCGGGTCAAAATTCAGGGGCGGGGCAAAAAGGGTTCGGGTCTGGCCGGTGGCAAGGTGATGGTGGTACAGGGTGGTGGGGTACAGGAACGAGGTAAAGCCGTAAAAGAGCTCCGGGTCGTCTTCCTCCCCGGCAAGGGTGGGCACCATGCCCAGGGTGGGCAAGGGCAGGCGGCCCCTGGACTGTCCCTCGAGATCCAGCACCTCCAACCGCTGGCTGGCGTGGTGCAGGTAGCCCAGCACCAGACAGTCTGCTGCGGCTTCGGCGAAGATCAGAGTGTCCTCGCCCTCGGGCACGACGGTCTGGTGGGCCTCGAGGCCCCCCTGGGCCACGTCCAGCGCAATCACACGGCCCCTGGGGGCCTCGAGGTTGGTTTGGAAGAAAAAGCGGGAACCCTGGTTGCGAATGAAGGCAAACGAGGCCACAAACTCACCCACCAGCGGGGCAAAAGGCTCCTCCGAGCCATGCAAGCGGTAGAAAAACAGGTTCTCCCGGTGGGTGCCCCGCCACACGTGCAGGCATTCGTACCGCCCGTCGTGGGTCACAAAGGCATGAAAGCCCCACTCCTTTTGGTCGGGCCGCTCGTAGATCAGCACATCTTCGCCCTGGGGCGTGCCCAGGCGGTGCAGGTAGACCTTCTGGAAGTAGTTGGCCCCGGTGTAGTCGGCGCCTTCGGCGGGGGGGTCGTAGCGGCTATAGAAAAACCCGCTGCTGTCGGGTAGCCAGGCCGCGGTGCTGAACTTGCTCCACCTGATTTCGTCGGGTAGGTCTTGCCCGCTTTCCACCTCGCGCACCTTCCAGACAAGCCAGTCCGAGCCGCTCTGGCTCAGGGCATAGGCCAGGTAGCGCCCATCCCGGCTCACCGCGTAGTTGTTCAGGGCCACCGTGCCGTCCTCGGAGAGGGTGTTGGGGTCGAGCAGCACCCGGGGGGCCGCCTCCAGGCTCTCCTGCACGTGGAGCACGTTCTGGTTTTGCAGGCCATTGTTACGCAGGCTGAAATAGCGCCCACCCCGTTTGAAAAAGCTGACCACACGGGGGTAGTTCCACAGCTCCTCGAGCCGGCCCTTCAGGGCCCCGCGCAGGGGGATTTGGGCCAGGTAGTCAAAGGTAAGGCGGTTCTGGGCCTCAATCCAGGCCCGGGTCTCGGGCGCGTGGGGGTCTTCCAGGGGCCGGTAGGGATCGGGAATCGGCACACCGTGTAAGTCCTCCACAACCTGGGCGGTAGGAGCTGGGGGATATGAAAACTTCATTCCGCCAATATACCCGAGCTTGCTGCCCAGGTGGGCTTTTTGGTAAGTTGTTCGCAGAACGCAATCCCGGGAGGAAGCATCTTGAAAGCACTGCAGAGCATTCTTCTTTTGTTGACCCTTTTGGGCCCGGCTACCCTGCCCCTCACCTGGGCTCAGAGCCAAAGTGCCCCACGGGTTATCAACATCAATACCGCTACCCAAAGCCAGCTCGAGGCCCTTCCTGGCATCGGCCCGAAAATTGCCCGCGAGATCATCCGCAACCGCCCCTACCGCGATGGCAAAGAGCTCCAGGCCAAGGTCAAGGGGATTGGCCCTAAAACCTGGGAAGAAATCAAACGCTACGTGCGCTTCCGCTAGGCTCGGCTACACCTCCGGGGTGACCTGCTCGGGGTGGGGCTTTGTGCTCCTGAGCTGGCTAATGAGGGTCGCGGCAATAATCAGGGCCGCCCCCAGCATCCCCTGCCAGCCCAATCGCTCGCCCAGCAGCACATAGGCAAAAGCGGCTGCGTAGACCGGCTCGAGGGTGAAAATCACCGCCGCCTGGGGTGCTGGTACCAGCCGCTGGCCCAGGGCCTGCAGCCAGATGCACAGCGCCGAGGCCACCAGGCCCAGGTACAAGAGCGAAAGGAAGGGGAAATTGCTGGGATTCCAGGTAGGCCCTTCGCCAAGCATCCAGACAAGCGAGAGCAGGGTGACCATAAGCATCTGAATACCGGTGAGCGGCAGGGCCGAAAAGCGCTGAGCAAAGTGTTCTAATCGCCAGATGTAAAAGGCATACGAAAGCGCCGTGATGAGCGTCCAGGCATCGCCCAGGTTGGGGGGCGAGCCGTCGTAGGACAATAGCCCCACGCCCCCCACTGCCAGCCCTGCCGCCAGCCAGATGGGCCAGCCCAGGCGGTGCCCCAGAACCCCCAGCAGCAAAGGCAACGCCACCACATAGAGCGTGGTGATGAAGGCGCTGCGGCTGGCAGTGGTGTATTGCAGGCCCACGGTCTGAGTCAAGTAGGCCACAAAAAGCACCGCTCCAAGCTCGAGGCCTGCCCGCCACAAGCTGGGGTCGCGCCGGAACAGGAAGGGCGCAAAGACCAACGTAGCGATGGCGAAGCGCACAAAATTGATCTGGCCCGGCCCCAGGGTTTGCAGACCATCCTTCACCAGCACAAACGTGCTGCCCCAAAAGAGCGTAGCCAGGTTGAGGTAAAGCAGTCCTAAAAGCTGGTCTCGGCGCACAAAGAAGAGTCTACCGAGTTCTAGTACTTTTGCCCCGAGCTTAGGGTGGGCTTCACAGACCTGGCCGCGAAAATCAGAAGGGATAAGCAGACCTGCCTCATACCAGATTCGGTTAGTTCGGCGCCGGATGGCGGCGAACTACCAGGGCCGAAGTTATCCGCGTAGCGGAGGGCGTAAGCCCCTTTGGAAGGGAGACGCTTTCTTCGCCGACCGTTCGGGAGGGGTGTGCTCTAGGATTCAAAAAAATAGCCTCTGGGGGATCTTTGGTTTGGATGATTATCTTTTTGAATCCGGTATCACCCGCTAACGAAAAGCCTCTTTTTCCTCCCCCAGCGGGGGAGATCGGGTGGGGGAGTGCGCATCTGGAGCGGAACCCTTTATCAAGACCTCTTCTTCCGCACAGCGGTATTTTGGGTAAGTGCTCTGGAAATTTGGAAACGGAATAAGCAGATTCCTTATCAGGCCATACCGAATCATCCCATAGCCAGGATCAAATCTCTTGTACCGCTCGACCCAGAAAGCGTTGCAGCCAGGGTTTACTCTGTCCCCATACCGCAGTGGGAACCACCTGAACAGGTACTTTGGATTCAGCCACAACGCTCTGGGCTGTAGGCCCCAGCACCTCCGAGGTCTGCGGGGCGGCATCGTGGCAACCTATGACAATCAGGTCGGCGTGGGTTTGCTGGGCGGTCTGGGCCACCACCGCGCCCACGGTCTGGCCGTGGGGCTCCACCAGCAATACTGTCGGTTTGCGGCGTGCCCCCTGCACCATTTGGGCAAAAGTCTCGTAGACCGCGCCCTCGGCGTTCTCGAGCACATGCACCAACGTCACCTTACAGCCCAGCCAGCGGGAAAGGTTGAGGGCATGTTGGGCAGCAGCCTGGCTACCCGCTCCCAGGCCCACAGGAACCAAGATGTGACGAAACACAAGCACCTCCTGTTGGTTCAATCCAGCACATCTGAGTTCAGAATGGGCCCAGGCCATTACCAGGGTATTACCGCTGCTCTGGGTCAAGGCTCGAGAGCTATAACGGCACGCAGTAAGCCACCACTCATTGCTCATCTTCAGTCATTGGCCAGCGTTCTGCCTTACTTCCTCTTCGCGCAACCCATGCCCGGACAAAACTTTCACGCTTTCAAATATTGATACCGGCGCTTCTACTCCAAATGGCGGATGAAGCGGTAATGGATTTGTAACAAAATTAGGGCATGAAAAGGATGCCATCCCGTTCAGAACAGGCTACGCCTGCGCTCCGGGTGCGCACCCTGGGCCAGGTGGAGGTATTGGTGGCCGGACGGCCTGCCGTCTGGCACGCCCACACGGCGGAAGAACTCTTCTTCTATCTACTTTCTTATCCCGAGGGTCGCAGCAAAGAAGAGATCCTCGAGACGCTGTGGGGTCTCGACCCCGACCCTATCGCCAACAACCGCTTTAGGGTAACGGTTTTTCGTGTCCGTACAGCCCTGAAAAACCCCGAGGCCATCCAGGAAGACCATGGGCGTTATCGTCTAGCCGAGGAGATTTTGCACAGCACCGATCTGTATGGTTTCTATCAGGCTCTGGCCCAGGGCCACCATGCCACTTGTGAAACGGCCCGTCTGGAAAGCTACAACAAAGCCATTTCGCTTTATCGGGGCGATTATCTGCCGGGTTTCTCAACCAACTGGGTTTCTCAAGCCCGCGAGGAGCACAAGGCAGCCTATGTACAAGCGCTGCTGGAGGTTGCCCTGATCCATTATGACCGGGAAGACTGGCGGGCCACTGCGGAGTATCTCGAGCGGGCCCTGAAGGCCGATCCCTACATCGGCGAGAACTACCATCAGCGCCTGATGTGGTGCCTGGCTGCTGCCGGCGACCGGTACGGGGCCATCGAGCATTACCGTCGCTTCGTGAAATTTTTGCATGAAGAACTGGGCGATACCCCCATGCCCGAAACCAAAGCGCTGGCCGAGCACATCAAGCAGGGGGATCCCATCGCTCCCTATCACGAGGTTCATGGCCTGGGCTCCAGAAGCCCACAGGCTTGATGCAGTAGGCCCGCTCGCCCACAAGCAGGCATTCCAACAACTGTAATGGATAGGTAATTGGCCTGGATTTGAATCAAACCAGGAGGCGGAGGTAGCCACCTAACCTCCCGGCACAAGGTTCAGGAGAAATAATGTAAGGAGGTTGCCATGTTGACCCAGGAAGGTACTCGCTACATACGCGAGTTTGTAGCTCCGAGGGTAGCTCCGGTCTTGTCGCTGTACCTGGATGTAAACCCGGCCAACCCCAGCAACCAGGGCAAGGCTTATATGCTGAGGGCTAAAGAAGCGCTGGAAGCTTCAAAAACGCCGCCTGAAGTACGCCAAAAAGTGCTGGAGGCGCTCGAGCACAACCTGCCCCAGGCCCACAGCCGGGTGCTCTTTGCCACCGGGAGCTGGATGGAAATCTACGACCTGCAGGTGGATCTGCCCCTGGTAGAGGGCGTCGAGGCGCACTGGGGCGAGCCCTACCTGACCCCCATTTTTTATGTGCTGGACGAATACGACCGGGTGGGGGTGGTCTACCTCGATAGCGAGAAATGGCGCATGTTCGAGGTGTATCTGGGCGAGATTGAGGAGTTGCCGGGGGCCTTCAGGGCGGTACCCACCCAGGAGTGGAACCGGCTCACCCAGGATAGCTCCGGGCGGCGCTATAGCCAGGGCGGCATTCATCGGGCGGCGGCCAACACCGACCGCTTCGAGCGCCGGCTGGATGCCTGGACCCACCGCTTCTACAAGCGCCTGGCCGGCCTGCTCGAGCAAACCCTGCGCGAGCGCAACATCCAGCGGCTGGTGCTAATGGGGCCCAGGGTCGAGGTGCAGGTGTTCAAAGAACTCCTGCCCCGCCGGCTGCGCGAACAGATACTGGCTACCCTGCCCTCCCTGCCCACCCCCCTGATCCAGGCCGGCGAGGTGCTGAAGCGGGTGCAAGAAGTGCTAGAACCCCTCGAGCGCGAACGGGAAAACCGTCTCCTGGACGAACTGGCCGAGCGCGGGGTAACTGGGCTGGATCAGACCCTAGAGCTCTTGCAGCAAGGTGGGCTGCACCTGCTGGTGGCTCCCTGGAACCCCCAGGGCAAGGTCTACCGCGCCCCGGACGGCTGGGTGGGCGGCAGCATGGAGGGCGCCGTGGCGCATGGAGCCGGACGCATCGAGGACGTGGAACTCAGGCAGGTCTTGCCCGAGCTGGCCGCCACCTATGGAACCCGCCTCGAGTTCGTGCGGGGGCCGGCTGAAGAGCGCCTCATCAAAGCCTTTGGCGGTCTGGCTGGGCTGCCGCGGTGGTAATGCTTTCGTAACGGGTGCAGTTTATCCTCTCGTTTGAGAAGGAGGGTGCCATGTTCCGCAAAATCCTGATCGCGGTGGATGAATCATCCTGCAGTGAACGGGCTGGGCGGGTAGGACTGGCCTTCGCTAAAAAGCTGAATGCCCAGGTGGTGGCGACTCATGTGATGAAGGCGCCCCCAACCTACTGGGGGTTGGCTGCGCCGTCGGACACCATGAAACGACATGCTCAGGAAATTCTGGAGCCCTGGGCGTTGCTGGGTCAGCAGATGCAGCTCGACCTCCACACCGAACCCATGCACGACGAAGACATTGCCGAGGGCATCGTCTACCTGGCCAACCGCAGCCAGTGCGATCTGATCGTGATGGGTATGCACGGGCGCGAGGGGCTGGGGCGGATGCTTTTGGGCAGCGTGGCCGAAGGGGTTGCTCACCACGCACCGGTGCCCTTGCTGCTGGTTCGTCCTGTTCCGGCAGCATCCGATGAGAATCAAGCTGGGGCTGAAGCAGCCCAGGCTTGAGCGTCAAAACCTCTGGGTTCTGAGCTAGGTGGCAGTTCGGAACTCAAGAGGATAGGCTCAAAATCTTACCTGGCGTGCAGCCACCCACGCCACAAATAAAGGAGGAATGCGTATGTTGGCTCGTTTCGACCCCTGGCGCGAAATGGATACCATGCGGAGGGAAATCGAGCGCTTGTTTGACGAAAGCCTGTTCCGTCGGGAGTTTCCATTCCTCGATAAAGAGGTGGCGGCCATGCCGCTCGACATCTACGAAGAGGGCAACAACATCGTGGTGAAAGCCTCGATTCCCGGTCTCAAGCCCGAAGACATCAAGATCGAGGTACGTGGCGATGTGCTGCGGATCTACGGCGAAACCAAGAAGGAGGAAGAAAAGAAAGAACGCAACTACCACCTGCGCGAACACCGCTACAGCCGTTTTGAGCGTTCGGTGATGCTGCCCAGTGAGGTGCTGACCGATAAGGCCGAGGCCGTATTTGAAAACGGTGTGCTAACCCTGACGCTCCCCAAGAGCGAGGTGGCCAAGGCCAAAGCCATCCCGATCAAGACCCCGGCCAAGGTTTGAGCTAGGGTGGTTTGCCAAGCCTGACCATAAGGCAGTTAGCGGACAGGAGGTAGCTATGGCCCAAAAGATTGATCTGTTCATGGGGCTGGTGTTTGCCCTGCTGGCGGTACTGGGTTTGTTCTTTGCGCCCGACGGCCTCATCCTGGGCTTCATTCCCAGCACCACCGGGATGGCACTGGTGTACTTGATTACCGCCGTGGTGCTGCTTTATGGCTATTTCACCAGCGACCAGATGGCCCACCTGGTATCGGCGGTGATCGGTGTGGTGTATGCCGCGTTGGCCATCATCGGGTTCTTTAACAGCAGCTTCTTGGGCCTGCCCACGGGCGGCTGGAACATCGTGGTGAACCTGATTGCTGCGGTGGTGCTGATCTACGACTGGCTGGGCACCCCCAGAACCGCCACTTGAGGGGCAAACCCATCGCTTGAAACGGGGCGGAACCACACTCGCCCCGTTTCGCTGTGTTTGACCTGTGCTGGACAGTGGTGGCTGTGAGTTTATACCGGATTCAAAAAGATAATCATCCAAACCAAAGACCCCCAGAGGCTATCTTTTTGAATCCTAGAGCACTCCCTTCGGTCGGGTTAGTTCGCCGCCATCCGGCGCCGAACTAACCGAATCTGGTATTACAGTTCATGGCAGATAATCGATGGAAGCGTCACTGTACAGCAGCATTGCTCTATTCGAACACAGGTTTTTCCTGCGAGCCTTATCGCGTTCTTCACGGACGTGGCCGCCCGCAAAAACGAGAAGGGACAAAGAAGTGTGTCACACCCCATTGATACGCTTTCTTCGCTGCGAAGCGGGGTAGCACGCTGGCCTGCGTTGCGTCTGGGCCAGGTTAGCCACGAAGTTGCGGTTTGCCTTCAGCCCACCCTGGCACAAAACCTGGAGACCCGGCTCGAGTTTCGCTATAGCACTGCCCTGGCCATCAGCCATACACCCCTGACCACAAGCTGGAGCCTTGGGGCCCACCTCGAGGCCCGCTACGACCTGAGCCCCCTGCGCTTTCAACTGGTGCTGGATCCTGGGGTGCGCTTTTCTACTGCAGTTACCACCGATGCGGGTCTAACCGAGCTGTACATGCTCTACCGCGAAGGCGAGCTGGACGTAAGCGCGGGGCTCGAGCGCCTGCCGCTGGAAGTCGCCCGCCTCGCGCTACCCTATAGCCTGGAGACCGTCGGTTCGCTGGGCAGCCGCCAGGGCCGCTGGGGTGTGCGGTTAGGCTGGAACCCCGAAGCCACCCGGCTGCGCCTGGCGGTGCTGGAAGAGGCAGGCCGGCTGGTTCCCGTCCTGAGCCTGAGGCGAGAGTTTGGTGGGCTTGAACTCGAGGCCTACGCCCTCTACCCCGCCCGCCCCGTGCTGGGCCTGGGCGGGAGCGGCACCGTGGCGGGGCTGGTGGTCTACGGGGAAGGCTGGCTTTTGCTCGACCCCCCCGAGGCCCGCTACGCGCTGGGCCTGAGCGGTAGCCTGGGCGAGGGTTGGTGGGCGCTCGAGGGGGGCTACGCCAGCACCTTGCCTCTCTTGGCTGCAAGCCATTTCCTGGCCGGGCAGTGGGTCTTTACCCAGGGGGAGGACGCCCGTTGGAACCTGAGTACTTACCTGCTGTTGAACCATCCCCTGCGGGCCCAGCTCAGCGCCAGTTACATTTACCTCTTTTCCAACTATGAACTCAGCAGCAACCTGAACGTTTTACTCAGTAATGAACGCACCGTGCTCAATATAGTTTTAGGGGTGCGGGCTTTCCCTTAGAGAAACTTACTGCATCCGCTCCAGATACCGCCACCCCAGCCCAGGCAGCCCCACCTGCGCCTGGTAGACACGCCCTTCCACCGCATCGCGCCACCGGCCCTCGGGCAAGCGCAGGTTTATCTGATCGGTGCCGTTGTTGAAAGCCGCCAGCACCTCGCCCACCCCCGGCTCACCCCGCAGGAAAGCCAGCAATGAGCCCTCGCCCAGATAGGTGCGGAAGAGCGGGCTCTGGAACGCTTTGATTTGGCCCTTGAGCCGGCCCAGCAACTGATAGTGGCGCAGCACCTCGGCCCGGCACTTCTCCCACTGAAGTGGATACCGATACAGCTCGTTCACCGGCCACTGCCCCCGCTCACCGGTAAAACCGCATTCCTCGCCCTGGAAAAATACCGAAGCCCCCGGCAGGGCGTAGAGCATGGCCGAGGCCAGCCTGAGCCGGGCCAGGGCTTCGGGCGATGGGGCATCGCGCAGCCCCCCACCCCCCAGGTCGGTGAGTACCCGTTGGGTATCGTGCGAACCGATCAGGTTGAAGCCCATGGCCGCTACCGCTTCGGGGTAGGCCGCATAGACCCGCGCCAGCTCGGAAAGCACCCGCCGTCCATTTTGCAAAGGCCCGCCCCGGGCAAAGCCCAGCACGCCCCCAAAAGCCGGGGGCGAGCCCCCCCGTCCCACGGTGTAGTTCATCAGCGAGTCGAACTGATCGCCTTGCAGGTACTGCGGGCGCAAATCCCAGACCTCGCCCACCAGGTACACCTCGGGCTTCAGGGCCTTGAGCTCGGCCCGCCACTTCTGCACAAACTCGGGAGCTATTTCATTCGCCACATCCACCCGAATCCCATCGAAGCCAAAGTTGAGCCAGAACTTGGAGACCCGGATCAAATAGTCCTGGACTTCGGGGTTGGCGGTGTTGAGCTTGGGCAGACTACCCAGGTCGGCCCAGCCCACATAAGCCCGCCCATCGCCGGGGGTGAAGGGCCACCGACGGATGAAGTACCAGTTCCAGTAGCGGGAGGCTCGCCCTTTCTTCACCACGTCCTGAAAGGCCCAGTGCCCCAGGCCGGTGTGGTTGGGCACGAAGTCGAAGATAACCTTGATACCCTGGCGCTTTAGCTCGGCCAGGAGTTGCTTTAGGAGAGCGTTGTCGCCCAGGCGGGGGGCTACCCGCACGTAGTCGTGGGTGTCGTAGCCGTGGGCCGAGCCGGAATCGAAGAGGGGGTTGAAGTAGATCAGGTTCACCCCCAGCGCCCGCAGGTGCGACAGACGCGCCAGCACCCCGGCCAGGTCGCCACCGTAGTACTGCTGGCAGCAGTGGTAATCGTCCGGCGGATCGTTCCAGCGCGACAGATAGGGCAGCCTGCCTGTCCAGGTCTGGTCGAAGCGGGCCTGGCTGGTTTCCAGGGCCCGGCGGTCGTTCTTGGGGTCGCCGTTCCAAAAGCGGTCGGGGAAAATCTGGTAGCCCACCCGCCCCGCCACCCAGTCCACCGCACGGAAGGGCTTCGCGGGGATTTGGTAGGGGCCAAAGGTCTGTTCTTTACCTTCTTTGTCCACCACCTGAATACGGTAGGCCCTCACCGCGAGCGGTAGCGCCGCCCGCCACATCTCCCCCTCCGGTGCGGTGAGCTGCAAAGCCACGGGGTAGGGTTTGTCGGCCATCAGCACCGCCCCCTGGATGCTGCCCGGGGGCACCTGGAAGCGCACCGAAAGGCGGCCTGCTGCCTGCGAGACGAACTGCGGTTGGCTGGGTTCATGCACCAGGGCCAGCCCGCCGGTATCGGGCGGTTGGTCGGCAACCCGGCCCACCTCGCGCAGGGCGTTCTGCCCCCCCTGACCGTCGTCCACACAGCCCTGGGCCTCGAGGTCTACCTGCGGGGTGCCGAAGGTCTCGTCCTCGCACATGTTGCGGGGCCACTGCCCGTTGATAAAGAACTTGTACTGCACCGAACCCGGGGGCAGTTCTACCGCTACCTGCCAGACCCCTTCTTCGGTTTTTTGCATGGGCAGTTCGGCCCAGTTGTTAAAGCTCCCGCGCAGGCTCACCGAGCGCACCTCGAGGCCATAGGGAGGGTCGTAGGTGAAGATAACGGCCATTTTCTGCTGGGCCCACGCAAAGCCCAGCAGGAGCAACACCCCTAAAATCCACTGCCTCAATCCATGCACCCGCCACCTCCAGCCCGTTCCTGAGCGTTATAAGACTTATCTCAGTCTACAATCCGACCCCAGCAGGCAGGTGAGCAGTGGTTCAGGTCGAGCGTGGAACCTCGAGAACAGCTTTGGGCGGCTTCAAAACCATCCACAACACCCCCAAAAGCACCAAACCGGCCCCCAGATACCCCAGCAGGCTGAAGCGCTCGCCCCACCACAGCCAGGCCGCAAAGGCCGCCACCACGGGCTCGATGGTCGCCACCACCGAAGCGCGGGTGGCCTCTAAGCGCCTGAGCCCGGCAAAGTAAAGCGTGACCGCGAAAAAGGTCGAGGCCACCGTAAGGAAGGCAATGGCCGCCCAGGCCTCGGCGTTTTTGGGCACAAAATCCACAAAAGGCAAGAGCCCCAGTGCCCCCACCGGCAGCGCATACAAAAACACCGTAGGGGTGGTGTATCTATGCAGGTAGAGCTTGCCAAAGAGGTAATAGGTGGCGTAGGTCAGGGCCGACAGCAACCCCCAGAAAAGGGCTGCCAGGCTCACCTTCACCCCGCCCCCTTGCAGGCTCACCAGCGCCACGCCCAGCAGGGTCAGGCCCACCGCCGCGAGCTTTTGGGCGTCCATCGGCTCGCGCAGGAAAAGCCAGGACAACAAAGCCACAATGGCCGGGGCGGTGTACAAAAGCACCGCCGCCAAAGCCGCCCCGCCGCTCTCGATGGCCAGCTGATAAGCCCCGTAAAAAAGCGAGATGCCCACCAGGCCAAAGCCCAGCACCGCCCAGCGGTCGGGGCGCTCGAGGCGCACCTGTTGCATTAGCAAGGCCTGGGCACCGAACAGCCCCGCACCCAAAGCAGCCCGCCAGAAGGCCACCTCGAGGGGGCTCACCCCTTGTTCGAAGGCCCACCTCGAGACCACCCCCAAGAGGCCCCACAGGCAAGCGGCGGCTAAAACGTAGAGGTAGCCAGCCAAGGTTTTACTCAGCAGCCCGGTGCTGGCGCCGGGCCATCACGCTCCAGACCATCCCCAGGCCCAAAAACAGACCCGAGCCAAAAACCACCAGGTAGGTAATCCAGAGGCGGGGGTTCACGTTGTAAAAGTCCCGGCTGCGCTGGGCCGTGAGGGCTACCAGGTAGTCGCGGATGGTGATGAAATTCAGCGTGGCCAGGATAATCGCTACCAAGAGCAGGATAAGCCCGAGAATCAAAGAGATACGCCCTAAAACGCTCATACTCCTAAGTGTACCGGATTGGGGGCCGCTTGGATATTGCTATACTTGAAGGGTGATCAAGGCTCCCGAAAATCTCCCCCGCGACGAGCTGGTCTTCGACCTGATCCGTCAGGAAGAAGAGCGGCAGCGCAACGGCCTGGAACTCATCGCCTCGGAAAACTTTACCTCGGCGGCGGTGCGCGAGGCGGTAGGCAGTGTGCTCACCAACAAATATGCCGAGGGCTACCCCGGTAAGCGCTGGTATGGTGGCTGCGAGATTGTAGACCAGATCGAGACCCTGGCCATCGAGCGGGCCAAGCAGCTCTTTGGGGCGGCCTGGGCCAACGTGCAGCCGCACTCGGGCAGCAGCGCCAACATCGCGGTGTATGCCGCCCTGCTCAAGCCCGGCGACACCGTGCTGGGCATGGATCTGTCGCACGGCGGCCACCTGACCCACGGTTCCCCGGTCAACTTCTCGGGCCTCAACTACCACTTCTTTGGCTACAAGGTGCGCCAGGAAGACGAGCTGCTGCACATGGAGGATGTGCGCGCCCTGGCGCTGGAGCACAAGCCCAAAATGATCATCTGCGGGGCCAGCGCCTATAGCCGCATCCTCGACTTCAAAGCCTTCCGCGAGATTGCCGACGAAGTGGGGGCCTACCTGATGGCCGACATCGCCCACATCGCGGGGCTGGTGGCCGCAGGTCTGCACCCCTCGCCCCTGCCCTACGCCCACGTGGTCACCTCCACCACCCACAAGACCCTGCGGGGGCCGCGCTCGGGCCTGATTTTGTCAAACGACCTGGAGGTAGCCGCCATCCTGGATCGCTCCATCTTCCCCGGAACTCAGGGAGGGCCTCTGGAGCATGTCATCGCCGGGAAAGCGGTCGCTTTTGGCGAAGCCTTGCGCCCCGAGTTCAAAACCTACTCGGCCCAGATTATCAAAAACGCCCAAACCCTGGCCGCCGAGATGCAAAAGCGCGGCTACCGCATCGTTTCGGGCGGCACCGACAACCACCTCTTTGTGGTTGACCTGCGCCCCCAGGGCCTCAACGGCACCAAGGCCACCCGGCTCTTAGATGCTGCCCACATCACCATCTCCAAGAGCACCCTGCCCTACGACACCGAGAAAATCATCCACGGCGGGGGCATCCGCATCGGCACCCCGGCCATCACCACCCGGGGTATGACCGAAGAGCATATGCCCCAGATCGCCGAGTTCATTGACCGCGCTCTCAAGGGTGAAGACGCTCAGGCCCTGAAGGCGGAGGTTAAAGCTTTCGCATCCCAGTTCCCCTTGCCGTAAAGTTTTGCGTTACGGGCCTGTTGGCTCCTTTAGGGGATTTTCCATCGCCCGGGCATGATTCATAATCAGAACTCAAGCGGCCTTGATTGTGCAAGGTCAAGTGCCGCTATCTCATTCAGGAACCCATGCCCGAAGAAACCCCCATGGAGACGCGCGCCCGCCTCGAGCCGCTGGTGGTGTTTGGGGTGGTGCTGGTGCTTTTTTTAGGGGTCGCCCTGGCGTTTCTCTTCCCCCGCTACCAGGCCATCCAGACCTACTACAGCAGCATACGCGCAGAGCTGGGGTCATCGGTCAACCTCCTGTTTCCAGGCTTCTGGCGCGATCTACGCGCCCTCAAATCCGAGAACGGCACACAAAGCCTCGAGTCGTTTGTAGACACCACCGACCGAAGCGCCAGTATCCGGCAGCCCTATCGCTGTACCTTCCGCTACGGCGTCCCAGCCTCCTTTACCATCAACTTTCAATGAAAGCCGTACTCGAAAGCCTGGTTTCCTTGCTCGCCATGCACCTGGGCATTGAAGGAAATGATTACCCGGTCGCGTTCACCATCGTAGGGCATGGCTTTGTGTAGCAGCCAGCTCGGAAACACCACCAGCACCCCTTCCTCGGGGGTTACATCAAAGGTGGACTGCTGCATGTAGGCGTTGCCCATGTCCATGTGGGCGCCCCCCAACAGGTTCAGATGTGGGGCATAAAACCGGGTAATGCCATTGAGCGCACCCAGAACCGGGTGCTGTTGGCGTCGCTCGGCAGGGTCGAGCTGCACATAGTACACCCCCGACCACGAACAGTTGCCGTGGTTATGGATGTCGTGGAAGCCAAAGCGGTTTTGAATCTGGAACCAGGCCCCCACCACCCGCATCTGCAAGTTGCGCACCCCAACCTGCTTCCAGATGGGCCCGTTCATGGCGCTGGCGGCTTCGAATACCGCGTTGGAAATAAAGCCAAACAGGGCCTGTAGGGCCGGGCTCTGATAGCGCTGCAAGATATCATCTGAGCTGCTATATACCGTGCCCTTCAAGCCCCCTTTGGCTTGCAACTCACCATAAAACAGCCGAAGCAGTTCAGCATTAACTTCTTCCGCTTGGTCGAACTTGCGCACCAGGATCGGGGTGGGCCACAAGAGTTGTACGGCCGACTGGTTCATGCTCCATACACTACCCTCTAGTTGTACAAATAGATGATGTACAGGCCCATGGTGAGCAACACTTGCACCCCCAAAGCCCAGCCTGCCCAGGCTCTAGGCCCCCGCCACACCCCCCACCATCCCCAAAGCATCAAACCCAGTAGCACTATATGAAACCCATTCAACAGTGCCTGGCCCAAGGCGAAAAAATACGCAGATGTATACACCAGCAGACCGGTCAGTAGCAACAAACCCAGCGTGACAGCTACTTTATTCAGCACGTCATAAGTCTAACTCAAGCTGTCACCCAGCCCAAAATCGCCCACTCCTCGCCAGGGTCGGTGTGTGAACCCGCGCAAACATTTGCCAGGTGCGCTTTAGACAGTCGGTATTGTGCTCGTAGGCAGGCGACCTACCTGGGTATCAGGCCCCCAGCTAGCCTCCCCCGTTGGGGAGGAAGAAGTGGTTTGCTTTATGCACCAGCCCTGACTCCTCGCCCAAGGGGTACACAAGCGAGAGCGGGCGGGATACACTCGAGGTCGGACTATCGGAGGAAATCTATGATTCAAGCCCCTTCCAAAAACCAGGCCTTGATCGAACGGCGGCACAAAGTGGTGCCCCGAGGCGTCTCGCAGGTACACCCCATCGTGATTGCCCGCGCTCAGGGCGGCAAAATTTGGGATGTCGAGGGCAAGGAATATCTCGACTGGTTTGGGGGGATTGGGGTGCTCAATGTGGGGCACAACCACCCCAAGGTGGTAGAGGCGGTCGAAAGGCAACTGCACCAGTACATGCATACCTGCTTTCCCGGCGTGGCCTACGAGCCCTACATCGAGCTGGCCGAGCGGCTTACGGCCACCGCGCCCATCGGCGGCGATAAAAAAGCTTTCTTCCTCAATACCGGCGTGGAGGCCACCGAGAACGCCATCAAGATTGCCCGCTCGTTCACCAATCGGCCCGGCGTGATTGCCTTCCGGGGCAGCTTCCACGGGCGCACCCTGATGGGCATGACCCTTACCGGCAAGTCCAACCCCTACCGCCAGAATTTCGGCCCCTTTGCCCCCGAGGTCTACCACGCGCCTTACCCGAGCGAGTACCACGGCGTGGACACCCGCAAGGCCCTGGACGGGCTGCACGAGGTATTCGATACCCAGATTCAGCCCGACCGCGTGGCCGCCATCATCATCGAGCCGCAGCTCGGCGAGGGGGGCTTTGTACCCGCACCCAAACCCTTCCTCAAAGCCCTGCGCAGCCTTACCCAGAAGCACGGTATCGTGTTTATTGACGACGAGGTCCAAACCGGCATAGGCCGCACCGGCAGGTTCTGGGCCATCGAGCATGCCGAGGTGGAGCCCGACCTGATCTGCTTCGCCAAGAGCATTGGTGGCGGCCTGCCCATCGGCGGGGTGCTGGGCAAGGCCGAGATCATGGACGCACCCACCGTGGGCGGCCTGGGCAGCACCTTCGGCGGCAACCCCCTCTCGTGCGCGGCAGCCCTGGCGGTTCTGGACATCTTTGAGCAGGAGAACCTGCTAGAAAAAGCTCAAAGGCTGGGGGAAATTTTGCACGAGGGCTTCCGTCAGATTCAGGCCCGCTTCCCTCAAGCTGTGGGCGATGTGCGCGGCCTGGGGCCCATGATTGCTATGGAGCTGGTCAAAGACCCCCAGAGCAAGGCCCCCGACCCACAACTCACCAACCGCTTGCTGGATATCGCCCGCGAGAAAGGGCTGCTCTTATTCAAGGCCGGAATGCATGCCAACGTGATCCGCTGCCTGGTGCCGCTGGTGGTGAGCGAAGAGGAAGCCAGGAAGGGTCTGGAAATTTTGCAGGCGAGCCTCGAGCAGGCCCTGAGCGAGCCAAGGTAAGACACCTTCCCGCTACACCTGGAAGACGCGCTCACTTCTGGCGTCTTCGTTTGACGTGTCTAGCTCGAGTATCTTCGATTCAACCAGGATTCCCTCTTTTACATGCCCTTGGTAATTGAGCAAGAGTCCTTCCCGCATGTCCAAGGACAGGTCGTAGTAATCAGCAACCAACCACCAATCTTCCGGCCCGGACCAACCCGCCAAAAAAGGTGGGGTTTCTCGTTCTGGAAAAGGTTTGGGTACCCCCCGTAGCAGCACTACCGGGCGATCCAGATATCTGTCCTCGCCTACCAGCTCAATCTGCACCTCGGCTAGTAAGGGCCTGAAGTGGTAAAGTTCGTTTGTACCGGACATATCGGGAATGCGTGCATCTACGTTTACAGGATTACAATAAAATTCATCGCCTTCGGAGCTAAGACAGCGATACTCGTGGATCGGTTTAGAGGAGACCACTTGGTAGGTACCTTTGTCCCACACTTTTTTGACTCCCCGCCAGTTAACCGTATCGAACCATTCCTCCCTTTGTTTATTGGGAAGTGTATACAAGCAGTACCTCTTTCGGTAGCCCACCCCCGGAAGCCACCAGAACTCACTTTCTGCAATCTGAAAACGGGGCTGCAACAGTTCCTGTTGAAGCAACTTTGGATCGAGTTTAGGCCTGTGTTTCGATGGCAGACGCCAACTGGAGTAAAACCCAAACAAGGGTACGTTGAGCCGCCAAAGGCTTTTGAAATACAAGCCAAAGTCAAAGCGAAAACTTCCCGAAACCATCCTGATGAAGACATCTTGAAGGGTAATGGCCATAGGTAGCTGCAGAATTACCGGGGAGGGTAATAGGGTGGGGATGGTGGCGGTTCATCAGGGAAACACTTGACGAAATTCTCTATAGGACCAAAAGTTATGGGGGTTGCAGCGACAAGCCCCGGGGCTTCACGCAAAACGTAAACCCAAACGCGGTATCTAGCGTCGCTGCAAGGGGCAAATATGTATGTCGAAGATACACTCCAAGCGGCTGATTGTTGAGCACCGATAGTCTGCGCAATGCGAGTCAGGGGACCTTCTCTACCAATCTCAACCCATCTTGGTACAAAGCCAATGGAAGGCTTGGCGCGCTCAAGAACCATGTATAAATGGTACTTCAAGCCGGGCCAGGGTGGTTCGGTCGTACATTTACCTTCTGCTTTTGCTTTCACAATTCGCGTCATGTTGAATCCTTGACCCCACCACGCAGCGTGTGGATAGTCAACCCTTATCGTGCAGGTAGTTTTAGAGGCTCGAGTTTGTTGCGAGCTGAGCTCATTGGATTCCTCAGCGGTTCCTTCAAAAATGACACTACCCTGCTGATGCTGAGAATGCCCTGGGTCATGCGCCCCACAAGCCGTAATCAGTAACCCCAGCCCAGCAACCAGCAACCAGCAACCAGCAACCAGCAACCAGCAACCAAAAGATGAGAAACGCATAGCTGAATTAACCTCCATAGTCCAGGCTACATTTGGGGCAGCCAGAATCATTGTAGGTTAGCGCTTCAAGTGAGGTCAATAGCAAATATTTTATTTATACTAAGTACACATTTATTGCTTCCTATACCTAGCCGCTATGCAGCAACACAGTCATTGGTGCCAAACGCTCCGGCACTAGTACGAGGGCATCCTTTGCTTTTCCTGACCTTTCTCCAAGGTAGGTAGCTTCTGCCCTTAGGTGTCTTGCTTCGGTAACTGCACACACATCCCCGAGCGGTTCAAAAGCGCCGTGTCCTCTGGTAATCTAAGGCCCAACCATGAACGTCGCTGCACGGCCCCCGGCCACAAGCGAATCCCTTTCCATACAGAACGTGGTCAAAAAATTTGGCGACTTTACCGCGCTGGGCGGGGTCAGCCTCGAGGTGCCCTCCGGCGAGTTTTTTACCCTTTTAGGCCCCTCGGGCTGCGGCAAAACCACCCTGCTGCGGATTATTGCCGGCCTCGAGGTGCCCACCGAGGGCCGGGTGGTGCTCCTGGGCAAGGATATCACCCCCCTACCGGCCAACCAGCGCCCGGTCAATACCGTCTTCCAGAGCTATGCCCTTTTTCCCCACCTTTCGGTCTGGGAAAACATCGCCTTTGGGCTTAAAAGCCGCCGCATGGACAAGGCCGAGGTGGAGCGGCGGGTCAAGTACGGCCTCGAGATTTTGCAGCTCGAGCGCTTCAAAGACCGCCTGCCCCACCAGCTTTCGGGTGGGCAGCGTCAGCGGGTGGCCCTGGCCCGGGCCCTGGTCAACGAGCCGCAGGTACTGCTTCTGGACGAGCCCATGAGCGCCCTGGACGCCAAGCTGCGGGCCGAGGTGCAGGTGCAGCTAAGGCGGCTCCAACAGCAACTGGGCCTGACCTTTATCCTGGTCACCCACGACCAGGACGAGGCCATGGCGGTCTCGGATCGCATCGCCCTGATGCGCATGGGCCAACTCGAGCAGGTCGGCACCCCGGACGAGGTCTACGAGCGGCCCCGCACCCGCTACGCCGCCGAGTTTCTGGGCGCGGCCAACCTCATCAAAGGCCTTCGGCTTCCCATGGGTTTCGAGGCCTCTTTTGGCAAGCTGGCCCTGAACCGCACCCCCCCCTGGGACGAGGGCTACGTGGCCATCCGGCCCGAGCGGGTGCGGCTTTCCGAGGTCGAGCCGCAGCAGAACGGCCTCAGGGTGCGGGTGCGCGAGGCGGTCTACCGGGGGGCCTATCAGGAGGTCTGGCTCGAGGCCCAAAGGGCGCGAGCATCCGATGAATTGCGGGAAAGTTTATCGAGCAGTGCAATGGCCTCGTCTTCGCTCGAGGCCCAAAGGGCGCGAGCATCCGATGAATTGCGGGAAAGTTTATCGAGCAGTGCAATGGCCTCGTCTTCGCTCGAGGCCCAAAGGGCGCGAGCATCCGATGAATTGCGGGAAAGTTTATCGAGCAGTGCAATGGCCTCGTCTTCGCTCGAGGCCCAAAGGGCGCGAGCATCCGATGAATTGCGGGAAAGTTTATCGAGCAGTGCAATGGCTTCGTCTTCGCTCGAGGCCTGCGATATTCGCGTGCGTACCGCCCCCCACCCCACCTTTCAGGCCGGGCAGGAACTCTGGGCCGAGCTACCGGCAGATGCACTGGTGGTGCTGGATGAATAGGCTCATCGTCTGGTTCGGTGAACTCACCACCCCCGCCCAGCTCTACCGCCGAGGGCTGTGGTTCTTGCTGCCTGCGGTTATCTGGATTCTGGGCTTGCTGGTGATACCGGGCCTCTCGCTGGTGGCCCTCTCCTTTGCCGAACGAGGCCAGTACGGCGAGGTGGTCTGGCGCTTCAATCTGGAAAACTACGCCCGTCTGCTGGGCTATGGCATCTTCGGCTGGAGCCCCGACACCATCCTGATTTTGCTGCGGAGCCTCTGGGTGGCTTTTGTCACCACCCTGGTCTGCATCGTGCTGGCCTACCCCCTGGCCTTCTTTATTGCCAGCAGGCCGCCCCGCACCCGCTACCTCTGGCTGGCGCTGGTGATTATTCCCTTCTGGACCAACCTGGTCATCCGCACCTACGCCTGGCAGATGTTGCTGGCCCCCGACCTCCCTTTCGCCAAGCTGGCCCAGGGCCTGGGCCTCCTGGCCCCGGACGCGGGCCTGTACCCCAGCCCGCTGGCGGTCTATATCGGTATGGTGACGGCTTTTCTACCGTTTGTGGTGATGCCCCTGTTCTCCTCGGTCGAACGGCTCGACTGGAGCCTGGTGGAAGCAGCCCAGGACCTCTACGCCAGCCGCATCCGTACCTTCTTTCAGGCCGTCTGGCCCCAGACCCTGCCGGGCCTTACGGTGGGTGTGATCCTGACCTTCATCCCGGCCATGGGGATGTTCGTCATCCCCGACCTCCTGGGCGGAGCCAAGTATCTTCTGGTGGGCAACCTGATCCAGCAGCAGTTTTACGCCAGCCGCGACTGGCCTTACGGAGCGGCGGTTAGCCTGGGCCTGATGGTCATGACCCTTATTGGTTTAGCCCTCTACCGCCGCCGGGGGAAGGATGTGGATCTGGTATGAAGCGGGCCGGTAGCCAATGGCCAATGATCCATAGTCGAAAAGTCACAAACCATAGACTATCGGCTATTGACAGGAGGCATATATGCGCCTGAACCCCTGGGTGGGCATTACGGCCATCGCCACGCTGGCCTTTTTGTACCTGCCCATGCTGGCGGTGGGGGTGCTTTCCTTCAATAAAACCCGCTACGGCCTCACCTGGTCGGGGTTTACCTGGGACTGGTACGTGCGGCTTCTGAACAATCCGGACATCCTCGAGGCCACCCGCAACACCTTCGTGCTGGCGCTGGTTTCCACCGTTATCGCTGCCGTACTGGGCACGCTTTTTGCCATTGCCCTCGAGCGCTATCCCTGGCCCCGGCGCAGCCAGGGCTTTTTGGAGAACCTCCTATACCTGCCGGTGGTCACACCCGACATCATCTTTGCAGTGGCGCTGGTGGTGGCCTTTGGGGCTTTTCGCATGGTCTCGAGCCTCTTTGAGCCGGGCCTCTTCACCATGATTCTGGGCCACGTGACCTTCCAGATTGCCTTCGTGGCCCTCACTGTGCGCAGCCGCCTCAAAAGCCTGGGGCACGACCTCGACGAGGCCGCCCGCGACCTCTACGCCAGCTACAGCTACTTTGTGCGCCGCGTCCTGCTGCCCCTGCTCACCCCCGGCATCGTGGCCGGGGCCATGCTGGCCTTTACCCTCTCGCTGGACGACTTTGTGATTAGCTTTTTCACCGCCGGCCCCACCTCGCAAACCCTGCCCCTCCTGATTTACGCCTCGGTGCGGCGGGGCGTCACCCCCGAGATTCACGCCCTATCCACGCTGATTTTTTTGATAACGGTGTTCCTGGTGCTGGCCTCCGAACGCCTGACCCGGCGCTGAGCTAGCTCAAAGTGAGCCCCAAACCCGCATGGAGAAACGTAAGCCCCTACGGTAAACTAAGTACATCCTGGAGGAGAAATGATGAACCGCCTGCTGGCTCTACTCGGCTTAATGGTTTTGCCCCTGGCCCTGGCCCAGCCCCGCGAGATGCGGCTTTTTATCTGGTCGGAGTACATGGATCCGGCCATCATCAAAGCCTTTGAACAAAAGTTCAACCTGCGGGTGCGCATCGACCTCTACGAGTCCAACGAAGATATGCTGGCCAAACTCCAGGCTGGCGGGGTCTCACAATACGACGTGATTGTGCCGGGCGACTACATCATCCCCACCCTGATCCAGCTCAAGCTGGTACAGCCGCTGGACAAGAGCAAAATCCCCAACCTGAAGAACCTCGAGCCCAAGTTTGCCAACCCGCCCTTCGACCCCGGCAACCGCTACAGTGTGGCCTACCAGTGGGGCATGTCGGGCATCATGTACCGCAAAGACCGTGTGCCCACCCCCACCAGTTGGAGCGTAATTCTGGGGCCGGGGGCCGAGAAGCCCTTTGTGCTGATGGACTCCATCCGCGAGATGATGGGGGCCGCGCTGCGCTACCAGGGCAAGTCCATCAACAGCAAAAACCCCGCCGAGGTGCGGGCTGCCGGGCAGGTACTCCTGAACGCCAAAAAGAACCCCCGCTTCCTGGGCTTTGAAGGCGGGGTGGGGGCCAAGAACCGGCTGGTCGCAGGAACCGCTACCTACGCGGTGGTCTACAACGGCGATGCCCTCAAGGCCGCCGACGAGAACAAGAACGTGGGCTTTGTGGTGCCCAAGGAGGGGGCCGCGCTCTTCCTGGACAACCTGGCCATTCCTGCCCGTGCCCCCAACCCCGAGGCCGCCCACCAGTTCATCAACTTTATTCTGGATGCTAAAATCGGGGCCCAGCTCTCCAACTTCAACCGCTACGCCACCCCCAACAAGGCCGCCCTGCCTTTTATCAACCCCGCCGACCGCAAGAACCCCGCCATCTACCCCGATGCCGCCACCATGGCGAAGCTCGAGTTCGTCCTCGACTTGGGGCGCGATACCCGCCTCTACGACGAGGTCTGGACAGCGGTGAAGAGCCGCTAGAGGTACGGGTTCAGGCCCAAAGCAAAGCGAATCAAAGCCGCCGGTGTCGCGTTGTTCAGCCGTTCCACTATTCCAGTCCGGGCATTACAACCCAGACAAAGCTGCACAACTTCACCACAATAGACCCCCTGGTAGTAGGGTTCACTACCAGGGGGACAAGGAGGCCCCCCTACGGGCCAAATTCGTATGTAGCATACTGCAAAACCCGTAGTTTGCTGGGAACTGTCGCATCTTCCAGTATCACAAAAATCAACTTGCCTGGTTGGCTTACAAATTCTAATGCGGGCGCATCCGAGCATTGCACCCGCAGGCGGGGTAACCGTCTGTCGTACGGAAGAATTTTCAGTTCATAGAAGCCCTTCCACATCTCCAAGGCAGGCAAGGGAGGGCTGAGGGTTTCATTCCGCAATGGGCTGGTCGCGGATCGGGTCATCTGGAATCGAACCGCTACAAACGTTCCTTCACTACCCGGCCTGGGCTCCCAGTCTCCAGCAACCTCCTCTTCATCGTGATCTCTGTAGTTCCCGGGGTTGAAATAAAGCCTACGAAAAAGATATTCGCGATCACCTGACTCAACTCTGACCTCGGCCTGGATACCCTGTGGGCACAGGGCCGGGTTATCGGGAAAATAGAACAGGTACATGGTTGCAGGAGCAGGGGACGGAAACGGGCAGGCCGTAAGTATCAAGGTAAGGCCCACCAGATGCCACCTAGACCACCTGAGTCCTTTCATTGCAGCTACCTCCGGTACATGCCGGCCCCGCTATAGTAGGCGCCCATATCGGTTACGTTGACAAACGTACCCTCCCTGAAGTCGCCCTTGTCTCTGGTTATCCACAAAAACACAGTGGCCGAGAACCATCCCTCGTGCACAATGTAGGCTTGAGACATAACGTAGTGACCTTCCAAGCCATTATCTCTACCGGTCGGGTAAAGGGCGATGACTGGCTCATTATCCCGACCAATCTTTCCACGTGCAATGTCCCGTACACGCCAGGTGTGTTGACTAAAGTCAACCCAGGTTATTGGCATACCTACAATGATCCACGCTCCCGCCGAGTAAACTAGGTTGATAAATGCCTTGTGGCTACCCCGCATCTCCCAGTTTTGTCCTTCGGTGTTGGCGTGATCTCTAATCCAGTTGTTTGCACCGGGAATCATGTTGGTGTCGCGGGTCAAGCCCGAGCCCCTGTAATGCCAGGCATCTGTGTAACGGCCAATTTTGGGTTGGTAAAAGTTGGAGCCCAGGTGCACCGGTTCAAACATCAGGAAGGCTACGTCCCTTGCCGTGGCAGGGGGTACAGCGTCTGTATTTACGAAATTAACGTTGGAGCCGCCTGTAAACGCACTTCGTTGGATGGCATACCAGGCGAAAACCCGAATTATGGACATGGGGCCACAACCAACAACATCTAGGGGCATTAAGCCGCTGTTACCAAAATCCCAGGCGCCCCACTGGCCTCCATTAGGTGGAACTCTGGAATAAGGATAAAAACTCATCCACTGGTTATTTCCCAGCGGATCAGCATTCTGAATATCGCTCCCAATCCGACACTTGTTACCAGCGGGGCAGTCGCTAGCGTCCTGAGGGTTGTCGGGGTTGTAAAAGCTGTTGTTCGCCAGGTCTCCGTTGTAACGGTTTTTCCGTACCACGCTGGCGTAGCCCATCCCAGCGCAGAACCAGCCCATGCACCAGGTTCGCTCGTTGGTGTAGCTGGGGCTTACTCCTTGAGCAGCCTTCTGCGCCTCCAACGCGGTTAGCAGTCTGGGTACATTCAGGATACCATTGGGCAGGGTTACCTCGTCCAGCGTGGGCAGTCCAGCGCTTTGAGCCAGGCTCTTCTTATTGGCCTCGGTGCGAAGCCTGTCCCAGTCTTCCTTGATCTTGTCCAGGATACCGTCCTTCTGCCGCTGTTCAAAGAGTACCTGCTGGGCCTGTCGCCAGAGTTTTGCCTGTTCGGCGCTTACCTCGGTAGATGTAGCGGTATCCCAGATGCGTCCACGCTGGTCTTCAAGGTAGAGAATCCCAGGCGAGGGGCTCAGGAAGCGCTTGAAGGAACCTGCTTTGGTTCGGGTTTCGGTCAGGCTTCTGAAGCTACCAGCGGGCATGACGAAGGTGAAGAAGCTGCGCTTATCGGTGGCCCCAACAGCGTAGAGGGCATGGCTGGGTTGGGGGTTGTTCAAAATGCCCCAAAAATCGCTGGTCTCTGGCCCGACTAGGAGCAGGTGGTGCAAGGCTTTTCCGGCCATGTCATAAACCGTTTCGTTGGCAAACTTGTAGGTTTTTGCTTCTTGCAGGCTGACTCCTCCAGCAGAGACCTTCATCCCCAGGACCAGGGCTTGGGCCAGGGCCACGGGCACCGGTTCACCGTCCGAGGGAGAGGTTTCAAGGGGCAGTTTGGCCTGCTGGGTTCCGCACGCCGCCAGCAGCAGAACTAGCCCAGCGACCAGCGACCAAAAGATGAAAAACGCATAGCTGAATTCACCTTCATAGCCCGGGCTACAGTTTGGGGTAGCCAGTCACAGTGTAAATCAGGTTGAAAAAATAGGTCGTGTCTAGATTTATGTGTAAGCGTCTGTGTATGAGGGGCTACCGCTTCAGCAGCATATTTTCCAAGGTCCCCTGCGCCTCCGAAAAGCGCTTGGGCTCGTGTTCCATAGCACCCTACACCTGGAATATGCGCTCAGTGCTGGCGTCATCGTTTGAGTAATCTAGCTCGAGCACCTCCGACTCCACCAGGATGCCTTCTTTTACAAAGCCCTTGTAGTAAAGCAGCAAGCCCGATTGCATATCGAGTGCGATGTGATACCGATCGGCTATTCTCCACCAGTCCTCTGGCGTGGGCAAAAAGTAGTACAAGCGCTCTATTTCGGCTTCGGATTTGGGCTCCCCCTGCAGCAAAACTGCTGGCCGCCCTAGATGGGTGGTTTCATCCATAACCTCTAGCCTGAGAACCGTCAGCAAGGGTCGAAGGTAAAAATGCTCTTCGATGCCCGATAAGTCGGGGACTCGAGCCAGATCATTCACAGGGTTACAATAAAAACATTCCATCGGATCCAATCTTTCAAAGTCGCATCGCCCAACGGGATTACGGCCAGCCACCTTATATACACCGTTTTGGTGCAGCACTTTTATTACTCCATGGTGGTTCACCGAGTCATACAGTTCTTCAACATCGCCCCGAATAAGCTTAAACCGCTTTCTGAAGCCTAGGTATGGGAGCCACCAAAACTCGCTCTCGGAGACCAAAAAGCTTGGTTGAAGCAGCGCGTGCTCGAGCTCGTCGGGTGTTGGCTTGGGCTCTGGTTGGTTGGGAAGCCGCCAGCTCGAGTAGTAGCCGAACAAAGTCTGGTTTAGCTTCCTACGAATCTTGTAATACCACCCATAAAGACCCACGTTCAAATACGTCATTTTGAGTATAGCGTCCTGCAGAGAGGTTTTCACAAGCACCTCGACTACCTAGTAGGTGGATCAGGTTTCGGCTTCGGATCTTCAAAGCATTTGATTTCAACCGGAGTCGCCACGGGCCCAAACACGATGGGCGTCGAAGCCGCAAGCC
Organism: Meiothermus sp.; assembly: GCF_026004115.1. Lineage (NCBI taxonomy): Bacteria > Thermotogati > Deinococcota > Deinococci > Thermales > Thermaceae > Meiothermus > Meiothermus sp. The sequence continues at coordinate 1,512,450 of NZ_BPIM01000001.1, read as the reverse complement.
CGGGCGCTTCTCGCACTATATATGCCCAAACGCGGTATCTGGCGTTGTGGGTGCATGGCGCAACCACGAAGGTCGAAGATGCACTCCAGATTCCTGTTTGCGCAGTAACCAGGGTTTGGGCAATTCGTGTTATGGGGCCCCCTCTGGCAATCTCAACCCATCTGGGCTCAAAGCCAATCGTGGGCTCGCCTCGCTCCAACACCATGTATAGATGGTAGCGCAAGCCTGGCCAGGGGGGTGATGTTTCGCAGTTTCCACTGGCTTTTGCTTTCACTATATCCTGTTGATTATAAAGGGTGATTTTCCATGTAGTTTTATGGGGGTAATCCAGCCTCATGGAGCATTTAGTGGCTGAGGCTTTTATTTGCAGAGAATTGACCAGATCCCCCGATTCTGACCCGACATTGGATTCCACCCCCTCGGCATAGAAAAGGACGCCTTCGGATTCATATTCTGGCCAATAATCGAGATTCGCATTGTCGGTTGTAGCACAAGCCACAAGCAACAAAACTAGCCCAGCGACCAACGACCAACGACCAGCGACCAACGACCAAAAGATGAAAAACGCATAGCTGAATTCACCTCCATAGTCCGGGCTACAGTTTGGGGGAGTAGCCAGCCGCACTGTAAATCAGGTTGAAAAAATATGTCAACAATTCTAACGGTATTTAAACTCAGGTATATTATTCTTATCGAGCCCTACAATGCAATCAGATGCCATTTCAAAGTCTCCAGACTAAGCTTCAAACCCTTCTCCAAGACCCCCTACACGCCATTCCCAGCCTTCAGGTTGTGGTCATCCGGGCCGGGAACATCGTCTATGCCGAGTCGTTTGGAGACCGCTATATTGACCCGAACGACCCCGGCAAAAACCTTCCGGTAAACAACCAGACCCGCTTCCGGGTAGCCTCCATCTCCAAACTGGCGGTGGCCCTGGGGATAATGCGGTTGGTTGAGCAGGGCACAATAGACCTGGAGACCGACGTAAGCGAGTACCTGGGCTTTACCCTGCGGAACCCGGCCTTCCCCAAGGCGCCCATTCGCGTCTGGCATCTGCTTAGCCACACCTCTTCGATTCGGGACGGTAGCCGATACGCCGTTCCCAGCCCCTACACCCTACAGGATTTCTTCAGACCGGAGGGGCGCTTCTTTGAGGACGGGGCGCACTTTGACCCCCGCCATGCCCCCGGCGCCTACGCCCAGTACGCCAACCTCAATACGGGGGTGCTGGGCACCCTGATTGAATGTGTTGCAGGGGTGCGCTTCGACCTGTTTATGGAGCGAACAGTGCTGCGGCCTCTGGGGCTGGGAGGTGGGTTCAACGTGAGCCGGTTCACCCCGGAGGAGATCGGCAACCTGGCGGTGCTGTATCGCAAGCAAGCGGGCGGCGTGTGGAACCCTTCAGGCCCCTGGGTAGCGCAGGTAGATGACTACGGCGGTGTGGCACCCCCTGGCCCCATGACCCAGAACCCCAATAAACCCGACGACAGTTTGGTGGTGGTGAACCTGAGCACCTACCAGCCTGGCACCAACGCCACTTTTTTCTCGCCGCAGGGGGGCCTACGGGCTTCGGCCTTGGAACTGGCCCAGATGGCGCTGCTGTTTATGGGGAAAGCACCCCCCATCCTGCAACCCGCCACGCTACAACAGATGTTGCAACCCCAGTGGATATGGGACGGACACAACGGCGATACGATGGAGGGGCAGGCCCTCAGTTGGGGGTTGGGGGTGTGGCGTTTTACCAACACCCCCGGTCTGGATTGTCCGGTGGGGGGTCACGGGCGGCCCTGGTATGGGCACCTGGGCGACGCCTACGGTCTGCTGAGCGGGCTGCTCTTCGACCCAGAGGAACAGAACGCACTCGTCTACATCCTGGGTGGGCAGGGCCGTGGCCCCACCACCCACAGGGGTATTTACTCGGCCTATACCCGCTGGGAGGAGGAGGTTCTCAGCGCCCTTTACGTTCTGCTAAGCTAAGGCCAGATGGACGTGCAGAAGGCCTGCATTCCGCCTCCGGGGCCCGGGGTTGTTTGGTGCTGCAAGCAGTACGTTGTTTTTGCGCTTGGCCGGTGATAACCGGCCCCAAACCCCAGACCTTCCCTGGAGGAAGTTATGTCATATATCCAGCTCAAAACCCCCATTCCCGGCCCCAAAAGCCAGGAACTCCAATCGCGCCGGGCCGCCGCCGTGAGCGCTGCGCTGGCCCAGGCCAACCCCATCGCGGTGAAGAAAGCCCACGGCTCGCTGGTAGAAGACGTGGACGGCAACACCCTTATTGACCTGGCAGGCGGCATCGGGGTGCTGGCCGTCGGGCACACGCCCCAAAGCGTGGTAGAAGCCATCAAAGCCCAGGCCGACGAGCTGTTGCACATGTGTAGCATCGTGGCCAACTACGAGCCCTACGTAGCCGTTTGCGAGGCCCTGAACCGGCTCACCCCCGGCAACTTCCCCAAAAAGACCCTCCTGGCCAACGGCGGGGCCGAGGCGGTGGAAAACGCCGTCAAGTTCGCCCGCCGCTACACCGGGCGCAGTGGGGTGATCGTCTTCGAGGGGGCCTACCACGGGCGCACCAACCTGACCATGGCCATGACCAGCAAGTGGGGCCTTTTCAAGAAGGGCTTTGGCCCCTTTGCTCCCGAGGTCTACCGCCTGCCGGTGCCGAACCTGTACCGCACACCCAAGGGCATGACCCCCGAAGAATACGTGGACTGGGCCTGCTGGAACCTGGAAAACGCCCTGACCGCCCACATAGACCCCTCGGCGCTGGCAGCCATCGTGATTGAGCCGGTGATCGGCGAGGGGGGCTTTATTCCGGTGCCGCACCAGTTCCTGCGCAAGATCCGCGAGGTCTGCGACACAACGGGTGCGGTGATGATTGCCGATGAAATTCAGAGTGGCTCGGGCCGCACCGGGAAGCTCTGGGCCATCGAACACAGCGGGGTGGTACCCGACCTGATTATTAGCGCTAAGAGCCTGGGAGCGGGCATGCCCATTAGCGCCGTGACGGGCCGGGCCGAGATTCTGGATGCCCCCCACGTGGGCGGGGTGGGCAGCACCTACGGCGGCAACCCCCTGGCCTGTGTGTCGGCTCTGGAAGCCCTGAAGATACTCGAGTCCCCCGGCTTCCTGGACAAAGCCCAGCGTATAGAACGCATAGTGCGCGAGACCTTTGAGCCGCTGAAGGGCGAAATTCCGGTGCTGGGCGATGTGCGCGGGGTGGGGGCCATGATGGTGCTCGAGTTCGTCAAAGACCCCCAGACCAAAGAACCCTGGCAGGAGTTCGCCATGGAGACCATCAAGCTGGCCTCGAGGCGGGGCGTTATTCTGATCCGGGCCGGGCTTTACACCAACTGCATCCGCTTTTTGCCTGCCCTGGACATCCCCGAGGAGATGCTGCTCGAGGCTTTGGGGGTGGTGGCGGGGGCCATCCGTGAGACCTACCAGGCCATGGCGGTGGGGGCCTAGGGCAGCGCATGGCCGGTTTGCTCGCCTCGGATTTGCCCCGGGCCATCCTACAGGCCCGCGCCCACCTGCGGCCCCACGTGCGCGAGACCCCACTGGACCTATCGCTGGCCCTCTCGCAGATCACGGGGGCTCAGGTCTGGCTGAAGCTCGAGAACCTCCAGCACACCGGCTCCTTCAAGGTGCGGGGGGCGCTGAACAAGCTGCTTTCGCTCTCGCCCGAGCACCTGCAAAAAGGCGTGGTGGCGGCCAGCAGCGGCAACCACGGGGCCGGGGTGGCTTACGGACTCCATAAGCTGAGGGCCAGGGGTGTGGTTTTTGTACCGGAAGGGGCCAGCCCGACCAAGTTGGAGGCCATCAGGCGCTATGGGGCCGAGGTGCGCATCTACGGGCAGAGCAGCGAAGATACCGAGATTTATGCCAGGCAGTATGCCCGGCAAAACGACATGACCTACATCTCGCCCTACAACGACCCGGAGGTGATTGCCGGGCAGGGCACCATCGGGGTAGAGATGGCCCAACAGATGCCACAATCCCCAGATGCAGTCTTTGCGACGGTGGGGGGCGGCGGGATGATCGCTGGCATCGCCTCGTACCTCAAATCGGTCTGGCCGCGGGCCCAAATGGTCGGCTGCCAACCCCAAAATGACGCGGCCATGCTGGCCTCGATCCGGGCCGGACAAATCGTCTCGGTTGAGGCTAAGCCCACCCTATCGGATGGCAGTGCGGGTGGTTTGGAGCCGGGGGCCATCACCCTTGGCCTCTGCCAGCAGTTAGTTGACGGCTGGGTCACGGTCACTGAAGAGGAAATCAAGGCGGCCATGCGGCTTTTTTTAGAGACCCAACACCAGCTTCTGGAGGGGGCCGCAGGGGTCGCACTGGCGGCTTTTCTCCAGAATTCCGCGCAATACCAGGGACAAACAGTGGTCATCGTCATCTGCGGAGCCAATATCGGCCTTCCGATGCTCCAGGCTATCTTGCAGTAGCGTACCCACAACCGTATGTTGATAAGAGCCAAAAGGAGCAAATCATGAAACATATCCTCGCGCTGATGATTTTTCTGGCGCTGGCTTTCGCACAAAACAACACCCTCCAGCTTTACACCTGGACCGACTACATAGACCCGGCCATCGTGGCCGATTTTGAGAAACAAACCGGCCTCAAGGTACGCATCACCTACTACGAGTCCAACGAGGAGATGCAGGCCAAGCTCCAGGCCGGCGGCGTCAGCCAGTTCGACCTGGTAGTACCCTCGGATTTCATTGTGCCGGTGTTGATTAACCTGAAGCTGTTGCAACCCCTGGACAAGAGCAAAATTCCCAACCTGAAAAACCTCGAGCCCAAGTTCACCAACCCCCCCTTCGACCCCGGTAACCGCTACACCGTGGGGTACTTGTGGGGCACGGTGGGCCTGATGTACCGCACCGATATTTTCAAGACCCCGCCCGCCTCCTGGAGCGTGCTCTTCGACCCCCGGCAGCAGAAGGGGCCTTTTACCTTAATGGACTCTTCGCGCGAGATGCTGGGCATCGGCCTGCGCTACCTGGGCCGTTCGGTTAACACCACCGAACCTGCCCAGGTCAAGCAGGCCCTGGAGGCCATGCTCGCCGCCAAGCGGAGCCGTAATTTCAAGGGCTTCCAGGGTGGGGTTTCGGCCACCAAGCTGCTGCTGGCCAACCAGATTGTGGCGGCGGTGGTCTACAACCAGGACGCGCTGCGGGTGGCCGAGGGCAACCCCCGCTACGGCTTCACCATTCCCAAGGAGGGCAGCACGCTTTTCATCGATAGCATGGCCATTCCGGCCAAAGCCCCCAACCCCGAGGCCGCGCACCGGTTCATCAACTTCATCCTGGACGCTAAAATTGGGGCCCGCCTGGCCGAGTACCAGCAGTCGGCCACCCCCAACGCCGCCGCCAAAAAACTCCTGAAGCCCGATATGCTGGGGAACCCCGCCATCTGGCCCAGCGAAGCCCAGATGAAAGTGCTCGAGTTCATTCTGGATCAGGGCAACAAAAACCGTGTACTGGACGAAGCCTGGACGCAACTCAAAAGCCGTTAACAAGCAGCCCGACCTATGGCTATGGGCTATAAAAAACCTTTATGCGCGAACTTCTGGTAAGCCCCGACCACCGCTTTGCGGTGGTGCAGTCGGAACCCTGGATGGCCGAGGCGCTCGAGGCCATCCAGCGGGCTTCTTTTCCCTCGCTGGCCATAGACGAGCTGATCACCGCCGAGCACTACCAGGCCCATATGCGGGTTTTCCCCGAGGGGCAGCACGCGGTAGTGAAGCGTGAGACCGGCCAGGTGGTGGCCTGCTCCACTGACCTGCGCACCCGGGTCAACTTTCTGCACTTTCAGCACAAGTACATGGAGGCCGTGGGGCACAACTGGCTCACCACCCACGACCCCCAGGGCGACTGGCTCTACGGGGCTGATATCGGCGTCCACCCCGCATTTCGCGGGCTGGGGCTTTCCACCCTGCTCTACACCGCCCGCCAGGAACTGGTGCGCCGCCTGGGCCTCAAGGGCCACGTGGCCGGGGCCATGCCCAAGGGCTTTGCCCGCTATCAGCGCGACCTTTTCATCGAGCAGTACGTGGCCCGGGTGGTCAAAGGCGAGATGTTCGACCCGGTACTCTCAGTACAGCTCAAACGCGGCTACAACGTCTGGGGCATTATGCCCGACTACCTCGACGACCCCAGTTGTGGCAACTACGGGGTGTTTATCGTGTGGCGCAATCCCCAGGCCCCAGGAAGGAATCCATGAGCCGTTTACTCCTGTACGGTGGCCAAATCCTGAACCCCTCGAGGCGGGGGGGGGTGTACCGCCTGGAGCCCCTCGAGGCCCTCTACGTGCAAAACGGCAGGATTGCCGCTACAGGCGTCCTTTCCGACCTTCTGAAGCTGGCCCCGCCGGGCACTCCGCAGCTTCACCTGGAAGGCCGCACCCTGCTCCCCGGCTTCAACGACGCGCACGTGCACATCTGGAAAGTGGGGCAACTGCGCACCACCCTGCTCGATTTGCGGGGCATTACCTCGCTGGCCGAGGTGTACGCCAGGGTAGCAGAACGGGCCAGGACGCTGAAGCCCGGCGAGTGGTTGTGGGGGCGGGGCTGGAACGAGGCCATGCTGGTCGAAAAGGCCATGCCTTCCAAAGCTGCCCTGGACAAACTTGCGCCCCATAACCCGGTGCTGCTCACCCGTACTTGCGCCCACATTCACGCGGTGAATTCCCGTGCCCTACAGCTATCGGGCATTACCCCAGAAACCTCTGTGCCCGGTGGGGAGATCCACTACGACCAGGGCATCCTGTACGAAACCGCCTACGGGCTGGTCTTTCGGGCTATGGGCGAGCCCACCCAGGCCCAATACGAGCTGTGGGTGAAGGCGGGATGCGCGTACCTGCGCAGCCTGGGCATCACCAGCGCCACCGACCCCGCCGTAGACCCGCCGCTCTACGCCGCCTACCGGGCTTTGGACGAACGCGGCGAGCTCCCCATCCGGGTCAACCTGCTCTACATCCGCCGCCCCGACGGGGGCACCGAGACCTTCCCCCTGCCCGAGAAGCACGTTTCCGACCGGCTGCGTTGCGACTCGGTGAAGTTTTTTGCCGATGGGGGGCTTTCCGGGGCTACTGCCGCCATTTCCCAGCCCTACAAGACCCTAAAGCCTCCCCAGTACGGCATCCTGCGCTTCGAGGAGGAAGAGCTATTCGCTCTGGCGCTCGAGGCCCACCGCGCAGGCTTTCGCATCGGCACCCATGCCATCGGCGACCGGGCCCTGGATCAGGTGTTGCGGGTCTACGAGCGGCTCTACCAGCAGACCCCAGGCCCGCGCCACCGCCTCGAGCACTTTGGCCTGGCCGGCCCAGAGCACCTGCAAAAAGCCCGCGAACTGGGGGTTATCGCCGTACCCCAGCCCATCTTTTTGCGCGAGCTGCGGGCCAACTACGAGCGCTACGTGCCCGACGAGTGGCTGAAGCGCTGCTTCAACCTGCGGGCCATGTTCGAAGCGGGCCTGACGGTAGCCTTTTCATCGGACGGGCCGGTGGTGCATCAAGTGGAGCCCCTCAAGGGTTTGCAGGCCGCCCTGCACGAGCCGCTGGTGATGGGCAACGAAGTGGGCCTCGAGCAAGCCCTCTGGGCGTACACGCAGGGCGGGGCCATCGCCCAGGGCGATGAGGGCAACCGCGGCAGCCTGGAGATGGGCCAGTGGGCCGACTTTGTAGTGCTGGAGGGTGATATACAAGACCCCTACAGCCTTTGTGTACAGCACACCGTGCTGGGCGGGGAGGGGTTCTCTTGACCATCCGGCGCTTGCAACCTCAAGACCTACCGGCCTACTTCCGGCTGCGCACCGCCTTGTGGCCCGACAGCGCTTCGGATTTTGAGCTCGAGGTGGCCGAAATCCTGCAGTCCGACCATCAGGTGGGTTTTGTGGCCGAACAGGAGGGGGCACTGGTGGGCTTTGTGGAGGTCTCCTTGCGGGCCTACGCCGAGGGCTGCGAAAGCAGCCCGGTGGGCTACCTCGAGGGCTGGTATGTCGCACCCACCCACCGCAAGACCGGCGTCGGGCGCCGGCTGGTGGAGGCCGCCGAGGATTGGGCCCGGGCCCAGGGTTGTACCGAGATGGCTTCCGATAGTGAAATTTCGAATACCCAGAGCCACCTGGCCCACGCCCGCCTGGGCTACCAGGAAGTCGAGCGCATCGTGTGCTTTCGCAAACCCCTCCAAGAGGTAGAAACATGAACGCCAGCGCAACCATTGATCGCAACAAAGTCAAAGCCCTGATGCAAACAGAGCAGCAGCTTTTTGCTGAGCGCCACCCCAGGTCGTTTGAACTCTATCAGCGTGCGCAAAACTCGTTGCTGGCGGGGGTGCCCATGCACTGGATGACCCGCTGGCCGGGGGGCTTCCCGATCTTTGTGGCCGAGGCCAGGGGGGCCATATTTCGCGATGTGGACGGGCTTCAGTACATAGACCTGTGCCTGGGCGACACCGGGGCCATGACCGGCCACTCGCCCCAGGCTGCCCTGCCCAGCATCACCCAGCAGCTAGAGAAGGGTATCACCACCATGCTGCCCTCCGAGAACGCCTTCTGGGTAGCCGAGGAGTTGCAGCGCCGTTTTGGCCTCAAGTACTGGCAATTCGCTCTCTCGGCCACCGACGCCAACCGCTTCTCGCTCCGGCTGGCGCGGGCCATTACCGGCAGGCCCAAGGTGCTGGTCTTCCACGGCTGCTACCACGGCACGGTGGACGAGGCCTACGCCTGGCTGGTGGATGGAAAACCCGCCAGCCGCCCCGGCAACATCGGACCCCAGGTAGACCCCACCCTGACCACCAAAGTGGTGGAGTGGAACGACCTGGCGGCCCTGGAAGAGGCCCTTCGCCCTGGTGACGTGGCGGCGGTGCTGGCCGAGCCGGTGATGACCAACGTGGGCATCGTGCAGCCGCTGCCGGGCTACCACGAGGCCTTGCGCGAACTTACCCGCCGCTACGGCACGCTGCTCATCATCGACGAAACCCACACCCTCTCGGCAGGGCCGGGGGGCTACACCAAAGCACACGGCCTGGAGCCTGATATTCTGACGGTGGGTAAACCCCTGGGCAGCGGTATTCCCAGCGCAGCCTATGGCTTCACTGAGGAGGTTGGGCAAAAAGCGCACAGCGTCATCCAACCCCCCTACGCTGATACCGGAGGCATCGGGGGCACCCTGGCGGCCAACGCCCTCTCGCTGGCGGCCATGCGGGCTACCCTCGAGCACGTCCTGACCGAGGCCGCCTACCGGCGCATGATGGCCCTGGGAGAGCAGCTCGAGGCCGAAGTGCAGGACGTAATCAAAAAGCACAGCCTGCCCTGGCACGTCACCCGGGTGGGCTGCCGGGTGGAGTACCTCTTCCGCCCCAACCCGGCCCGGAATGGTTCCGAGGCCCTGGCCGGCCAGGACCCCGACCTCGACCCCTTTATTCATCTGTTCATGTTGAACCGGGGCATTCTGCTCACCCCCTTCCACAACATGACCCTGATCTCGCCCGAGACCACCCCCGAGCAGGTGCGGCGGCACACCGAGGTCTTCGAGGAAGCGGTGCAGGCGCTTCTGGGCTAATTCGCTGTTACCTTCGGCCCTGGGCCTTTGGCGCCAGGCTTTCCAACTCAGCCCGATTCTAGATGTATACTGTATACAATTTATGACCAACCCCATAGCCGAAGTCGTTATCTGCGGAGCCGGTATCGCCGGGGTCGCGGCGGCCTATTACCTGGGGAAAAAGGGCTTGAAGGACATCGTTATTGTGGAGCAAGGCGACCCCCTTTCGCTCACCTCCGACAAGTCTACCGAGGCCTACCGCAACTGGTGGCCGGGGCCGGACGGGCACATGATTGCCCTCATGAACCGCAGCATCGAGCTGCTCGAGGTCATCGCCCGCGAATCTTCCAACCGCATCCACCTAAACCGCCGGGGTTACCTCTACGCTTCTGGCGATGCAGGCAAAATTCCCATGCTGGCCCAGGCTGCCCTGGATGCTGCCCAGAAGGGCGCGGGGGCTCTGCGGGTTCACGACCACAGCCACAGTTCCTACCGGCCCTCCCCTGCCCAGGGCTTCGACCCCTGGCTCGAGGGAGCCGACCTGATTAGCGACCCAGCCCTGATTCAGCAGCACTTTCCTTACCTCAACACCCACACCCGGGCTGTACTGCATGTGCGCCGGGCGGGCTGGCTCTCGGCCCAGCAACTGGGAATGTACCTGCTGGAACAGGCCCGCGAAAGCGGGGTTCGGCTGGTACGGGGCCAGGTGGTGGGGGTGGATCTAAAGGGCGGGGCGGTGGCGTCTGTGCAGGTCAAATACCCCGATGGTTCCATGCACACCCTGGGGACGCAGGTCTTCATCAACGCCGCCGGGCCCATGCAAAAACAGGTGGGCCAGTTGCTGGGGGTGGAACTGCCCGTCTTTGCCGAGCGGCATCTCAAGATGAGCTTCAGCGAGACCCTGGGCGCTATACCCCGCGAGGCCCCCATGCTCATCTGGATGGACGAGACAGAACTGCCCTGGAGCCCCGAAGAACGGGCCGTGCTGGCCGAGGAGGAGAGTACCCGGTGGCTCTTAGGAAAGCTTCCTTCGGGTGTCCACTGCCGGCCCGATGGGCCGGAGGCCAGCACCACCCTGCTGGTGCTCTACAACCTGCACACCGGGCCTGTGGAGCCCGTCTTCCCCCTTCCCAAAGACCCCCACTACGCCGAGGTGGCCCTGCGCGGCCTGTCGGTGATGGTTCCGGGCATGCAACGGTATTTCGAGAAAGCCCCCAAGCCCTGGATAGACGGGGGCTATTACCTTAAAACCCAGGAGAACCGTCCCCTGATTGGCCCCCTTCCGGTTAAGGGGGCTTACATCGTTGGGGCGCTATCGGGCTTTGGCGTGATGGCCGCCTGTGCGGCTGGAGAGTTGCTTGCGGCTCATGTGACCGGCGCTGCATTGCCCGGCTATGCTCCGGCCTTTTTGCTATCGCGCTACCAGAACCCAGCCTACCAGGCCGGGCTGCAAAACTGGGGCGATACTGCGCAGCTATAGTTCAAGGCAATCGGATCCAGGGCTCCGAGGGCAGCCATCGCCGCTAGTGCTTGACCATGATGTGCCGGGCTACGGTGTAGTCCTCGAGCGCATACAGGCTCATGTCCTTGCCGTAGCCCGATTGCTTGAGCCCCCCGTGCGGCATCTCGTTCACCAGCATGAAGTGGGTGTTGATCCAGGTGCAGCCGTACTGCAAACGGCTGGCAATGCGCATGGCCTTACCCACATCCTGCGTCCAGACCGAGCTGGCCAGGCCGTAGTCGGAGTCGTTGGCCCAGGCGATGGCCTCCTCGGGGTCTGTGAAGCGGGTGACCGAGACCACCGGCCCAAACACCTCGCGCCGCACGATTTCGTCGGACTGCAAGGCCCCGGCCACCACCGTGGGCTCGTAGAAGAAACCCTTGCCCTCGGCGGGGTGGCCCCCTGCGGTCACCTCGATATGCTTCTGCATCTTGGCCCGCTCCACAAAGCTGGCCACCCGCGCCCGCTGCCGCTCGGTAATCAGGGGCCCCATCTCTACCCCTTCGTCGGTTTGCGCGCCCACCTTGATGGACTTGACCGCGTCCGATAGCTCGGCCACGAACTTGTCGTAGATTTTCTTGCCCGCATACACCCGACAGGCTGCGGTGCAGTCCTGCCCGGCGTTGTAGTAGCCGAAGATTCTGATGCCCTGCACGGCGGCCTCGAGGTCGGCGTCGTCCATCACGATGACCGGGGCCTTACCGCCGAGCTCTAAGTGGGTGCGCTTGAGGCTTTGCGAAGCGGCCTCGAGCACCCGCCTGCCGGTGGCCACATCCCCCGTGAGTGAGACCATCCGCACCCCCGGGTGCGCCACCAGCGAGGCCCCCACCGTCTCCCCCACCCCGGTCACCACATTCACCACCCCCGGCGGGAAAATCTCAGCCAGCAGTTCGGCCAACCGGAGGGTGGTCAGGGGGGTCTGCTCGCTGGGCTTTAGCACCACTGTGTTGCCCGCAGCCAGAGCCGGGGCCAGTTTCCAGGCTGCCATCATCAAAGGGTAGTTCCAGGGGGCAATGCTGGCCACCACCCCCACCGGATCGCGGCGAATCATGCTGGTGTGCCCGGCCAGGTACTCCCCGGCCAGGGCCCCGGTCATCGAGCGCACCGCCCCGGCAAAAAAACGAAAGCAGTCCGAGATGGCCGGGATCTCGTCGTTCAGCGCGGCCAGATAGGGTTTCCCACAGTTGAGCGATTCCAGCCGGGCGAACTCCTCGGCGTGCGCATCGATCTTATCGGCCAGCTTGAGCAGCATCAGCGAACGGTCTTTAGGGGTAGTCTGCGACCAGGAATCAAAGGCTTTTTCCGCAGCTGCCACGGCCTGTTTGACCTGTTCCGCCGAGGCCTCGGGTAGCTTCAGGAGTACCTCGCCCGTTGCCGGGTTAAGGATGTCCAGAGGGGTGCTC